>CAKKSJ010000163.1 GCA_919902965.1 Burkholderiales bacterium | reverse complement strand
GCAAGAACAGGAAAGCGGGTGCTAAACTTTGACAGCTTTTTCCGAAACCGCTAGGCTGAACCAGGCCGCTGCGGCGGAGAACTTCCCACTGCACCAGGAGGCATCGCGACCCTGCTTGATGTATGCGCATAGCGAAACGCCATGATTTCCATAGTCTGCCCCTTTTACAACGAACAGGACGTCGTCGCGGCGTTTTTCGGCCGCTTGATCCCGGTGCTGAATGAAACGCAGGAAGAATTCGAGATCATCTGCATCAACGACGGCAGCAGCGACAATACCTTGCTGGGCTTGCTCGCCGCGCAAGGCAGGTATCGCGGCGTTCGCATCGTGGATCTTTCGCGCAATTACGGCAAAGAGGCTGCGCTGACCGCGGGCCTCGACATCGCGCGCGGCGATGCAGTCATTCCGATCGACGCGGATCTGCAGGACCCGCCTGAGTTGATTCCGCGCCTGCTGGAGAAATGGCGGGAAGGTTTCGAGGTGGTGCTGGCGCAGCGCGCGAACCGGTCCAAGGATGACTGGTTCAAGTCTCATTCGGCGGGATGGTTTTACCGGGTTCACAATCGCCTGGCCAATGTCCAGCTTGCGGAGAATGTCGGCGACTTCAGGCTGATGGACCGATGCGTGGTCGAGGCGATTCGCCAGTTGCCGGAGCGGCAGCGATTCATGAAGGGTATTTTCGCCTGGGTCGGCTTCAGGACCAGCGCGGTGGAATACGTGCGCGAAACCCGCACCGGCGGCGCCACCAAATTCAGCGGCTGGCGGCTGTGGAACCTCGCCTTGGAGGGTATTACCTCGTTCAGCACCATGCCGCTGCGCGTCTGGACATACGCGGGCGTGCTGGTCGCGGGAGCCTCGCTCCTTTATGGCGCATTCATCATCATTTATACGCTGATCGAGGGAATCAAATTGCCGGGGTACGCGTCTCTTTTGGTTGTCGTTACATTCCTAGGCGGGCTGCAATTGATCGGGCTCGGCGTGATCGGTGAATATTTGGGGCGTACCTATACCGAAGCCAAACAGCGCCCCGTCTATATCGTGCGAAAAACCCACGAGCCGGGCGGCCAATGAACGCCGCGGCCTATCGATTGACAGTCCCAGGCGGGGCGGCCCGCTGATGCTTCTTCGGGCGCCGGAAAGTGCTGCCGCTTCAGCGTGGCAGACGAATCGATTGCCTCGGTGCGGTACCAATGCATCCTGATGTATACCTGGAAATGGCGCATGCCGAGGCGAATCATTGGTGGTTCGTCGGGCGGCGCGCCATATTGGCATCCTTGATTTCCAGGCTGTCCTTGCCGGACGAGGCAAGGATCCTGGAGATTGGTTCCGGCACCGGCGGCAATCTTGCCATGTTGTCCGCCTTTGGAACAATTAGCGCCCTGGAATTGGACTCAGGGGCGCGGACCATCGCGGCGGAGAAAACCGGCGGACGTTTCGATATCCGCGCCGGCGTCTGCCCCGGGGACATTCCTTTCGCACCCGCGAACTTTGATCTCGTCTGCCTGTTCGACGTGCTGGAGCATATCGAGGACGATGTCGCGACGCTCATTGCGGTCAGGAAGCTCCTCGCTGCCGGCGGGCGCGTGTTTCTGACGGTGCCGGCGTACGCGTGGCTGCGGAGCACGCATGACGATCGCCTCGATCACAAACGGCGTTACTCGATTGCGGAATTGCGCGAAAAACTTGCCGCGAGCGGTTTGCGCATAGAGAAAATATCGTATTTCAATACCTTGCTGTTCCCCTTGGTCGCGCTGGGCCGGCTAAAGGATCGCTTGTTCAAGCAGTCGACGGCGACGGGGACGGCTATTCCGAGCGCGCCGGTCAATCGGTTTTTGTCCGCCCTGTTCGGCACGGAGCGGTTTTTTCTGGGGACCCGCAATCTTCCGTACGGCGTTTCCTTGTTGGCAGTCTGTCGCGTGCAATAACCATGGTCTCCGACGCGGAACTGGTTGAACTGCAGCGAACGCTTTATACGTCGGCCAACCCGACAAGGCGCTGGTTGCACTGTACGCGGCGCGACTGGATCACCGATGCCGTGCGGCGTTGGGCGCCGTCAATGCGAACCCGGGCGCTGGAAGTAGGTCCGGGCTCCGGCGTGTATTTGCCGCTGCTCTCGGGATTGTTCGATCATGTGTTCGCGACCGATATCGAACTCGCGTATCTGAGATTCGCGGCGCCGCTGGCCAGTGAGTTTCCGAACCTTCAACTGCTGGCGGACGATATTACCGCGTCGAAACTGCAGCCCCGGTGTTTTGATCTGATTCTTTGCACCGAAGTTGTCGAGCACATTGCGGATGCGCGCGCGGCGCTTGCGGGTATTCGCCGGCTCTTGAAGCCGGGAGGCGTACTGGTCCTGTCCACGCCGCAACCGTACAGCCCGCTCGAGCTTGCGGGCAAGGTCGCATTTCTGCCCGGCATTATCGAGCTGGTGCGGCTGATTTACCGTGAATCGATCATGGATACCGGCCACATCAACTTGATGAGTGCGCGCAATCTGGAGAAACAGCTGATCGAGCTCGGATTCGATATCGTCGAACGCTATAAATCCGGCTTGTATCTGCCCCTGGTGGCCGAGTTTGCGGGGCAATATGGTTTGAAGCTGGAGCAATGGCTGGAGGAACAGCTGCGCGGCGGGCCGGCGGAGGGGCTGCTGTGGACTCAATACTATGTGGCTCGCGCGCAAGAGCACGACGGGCGGCCGAAGCGGCCGCCGGTCGCCGCTGGGCCGCTTACCAACCCTCCTTGAGCACCTCGCACACGCTGTCCACGTCCCCCAGGCTCATTTTGGTATGCAGCGGAAGCACGAGGTACTTGTCGTCGACGGCATCCATCGCCGGGAAAGTCTCGTCACAGCCGAATACCGTGTACCGGTCATTGCGAAAATGGGTTTGCGCGGATTCGATTCTGCGGCTGCGCAGCTTGAGCTGGCAGTCGACGCGCTTTTCGATCAGGATGGTAAACAGCCAGGCGGCATGCTGCTTGCGCGGATTGAAGTCGTCTGCGATCACGACATCCGACAACTTGCTCAGGTTTTCCACATAGCGTCGGTAGAGGGCGCGGCGGTAGGCGAGCGTCTCGTCGAACTCCTCCAGCCCCGCGAGCCCGATGGCCGCGCCGATGTCGGTCATTTGATATTTGTAGCCGACTTCGGTGATGTCGTTTTCCCAGATGCCTCTTTGCTTGTCGGTCCGGTCGATGCCGAACCAGCGCAGCCGGCGGGCGAGGGGGGCGAGGCTTTCGTCGCGGAAGCTGACCAGGCCGCCGTCGCCGGTCGTCAGGTGCTTGATCGCCTGAAAGCTGTACATGGTGAATTCGGAGTTCGCGCCGACAGGCTTGCCGTCGTAGGTGGCGCCCAGCGCATGGGCCGCGTCTTCGATGACCGGAATGCCATATTGGTCTGCGAGCGCGCGGATCTCCGCCATATCGCAGGGAAGTCCGCCGTAATGCACGCAGACAATCGCCCTGGTTGTGTCGGAGATTTTGCGCTTCAGGTCTTCGACCGAAAGGTTCAGCGTGCGCGGGTCGACGTCGACGAACTTCGGTTTTGCCCCTATGTATAGCAGCGGGATATTCGTCGCCGTGCAGGTAAACAAGGGCACCAGCACTTCATCGCCGGTGTTGATGCCGGCGAGCAGATAGGCGAGGTGCAGCGCATCCGTTCCGGAGCCCGTGGATATGCAGGGGCCGGGCTGATGGAACTGCTCGCGAAAGCGGGCCTCGAACAGATCGACCTTCGGGCCCTGGCCAATCCAGCGGCTGTCCAGCGTGTCGCAAACGTATTCTTTCGCCTTCCTGGGCATGTGCGGGTGAAACAGCACGATGCCTTCTTCGGTGGACATCATCGGAAGATCATTTTTCGGGGCGCGGGCCATGACATCCTTTCGCAGGCATGATTTACACATTTGCGCGGCAATGTCTGCCTCCGATTTTCTGTTCCTGGGGCGGCTGCGCAATCAGGTGAGAAATCAGATGACCAATAACACCTCGCCAGTCGGATATTTTTCGGCAGTCTCGCTTTTATTTTAGCAGAGCGCCAAACGGTAACGTGTACGTAGCATAGATCGGCGCCAAAAGGGCGGGTTATTTGCTGCTGCGCCAGGAACCGACAAGCTGCTTCATCACCGAAGCGGTCGATGCGCGCTTTCGCGGCGCCGGAGCGGCGATACGGCCGGTCCGGATTGCGCAGGAGCGTGTTGCACGGCTTGGCGCGGAAATCCCGTTGACAAATACTGCGTGGATCGAGCCGCATCGGTGCGCGGGATTCCAGTTTGGCGGCGACCACGGCCGAATCGCCATTTACCGCTTCGCGCACCAGCGGCGATGTATGCCGGCGATGGCATGCTCGATAGCTATGCCGGGCGGCGGCGTGCCAGCCTAGCCCGTGCTCCAAAACGAAGGATTCAGGTTGTCGGGCCGAGACTCTGCCAGAACAATCGACCGCTCCGGCATGGTCTGCAGGCCGGCGCGAAGCCGGATGAGCTGGCGCCTGCGTTCCATCTCAGGGCGCTGGAAGCCGCTTTCTTTCAGGAACTCGAAATGTTTGAGGTTGTCGGTATGCGCGAAGTAGCTCGAGAAACTTGCGAGCGACAACAACTGGTCGAGGATCGACGCAATCAGCCATTGATGTTCGCGCCCGCCCGGATCGATGACGTCGAAATGCCTGTTCGCCGGAAGAAACGGTTCGCTTGCGGCATGCGCTTTGGACTGGCCGGCCAGTCCGTTGAACGCGCGCGCCAGCGCTTCGACGGCTTGTGCCCTTTGCCCGAGCTCCCAGGCAATGCGGGCGAACGTGCCCAAGCGATAGGTGTTCTGCGTACCTTCGCATAGCGCTCCCATACGCCGGTGGGCTGCGCGCAGGGCCGCGTAGCGCTGCGCAGGGGAGAGCAGCTTGTCGTGCGCCGCCGCGTAGAGCCGCAGGACGGCGGCGCATTCATCGTGGCGACTGCCGGAGAAAATCCCCGGCCGCAGCCATTTGTCACGGTAAGGTCTGGCAAAGGGCAGTTGCGCGATTCTCTCGAATCCGCGGTCCGCTACGGACGCGTCCCGGCCAGCCCCGGAGCGGGCGACAAGAATGCCGTCACGGCATAGCCTGTCTGTGCGATCGCTTTTGCAGCAGAAAAAATTGAGCTGATAGGAATCGACGCCTGCCGATGCTTCGGCGGGAACGAGCAGTTCGAGGCCGGGCAGCAAACGGTAGCTGTCGTAGCCAAGGGCCGAAAAATCGGCGACGATATCAAGATTCAGCGAGTTCCCCGCCTTGATCTCGTACATGATCAGCGGGCTGTGCCTGCGCAGCAATTCCCGGCCGCCTTCGATGATCCGCTGTTCTTCGCCTTCAGCATCTATTTTGAGGAAGTCCAGGCGATCCAGGCCGCATTTTTTCGCCAGAAGGTCCAGCGTCGTCAGCTCAACTGTTTCGGTTGAATCAGGCGATGCGGCTGCGACACTCAGCGCATTGAGCTCTGAGTTTGCGCTGAGATGCAGTTGCGCCGTTCCGGCCCTGTTTGACAGGGCCGACTGAACGACTTCCACATTTCGAAAACCATTGTGTGAGACCCCAGCGCGCAGAAACGCTGCGGTGGCGCTGGTCGGCTCGACGGCGATGACGCGCCCGTTTTCGCCCACGCAACGCGCGATGGAAAGGGCATAAAGCCCGTAGTTGGCCCCGATGTCCACGGCGTGCATCCCCGCGCGCAAATAGCTGCGGAGAAACTTTATTTCATCCTCGAACCAATCTTCCTGCTCGCGCAGAACATAGGTTGTCATCAACTGCACCTGATCGGGTACGACGATATCGACATCGCCGCAAATCCGGATCACCGAATTTGCGCGAAGGACGCCTTCATCGCCCATCATGGCTACTGAATAGATGATGCACGCTTAGATGCGGTCGAGAAAAGGTATATACCAGTCGGCGAAGGGCGCAGCGCGCGCGGTTGCGCTCAAAGGCAGCCACATGGCCAGTCGTTGCGCCTGCCACTCGATTTCAGTCCGGCCTGACAGAAAGCGCTCGGCAGGGCTGCCGCGCTGTAGATTCAGATACAAGGCGGGGTAACGCGTCGCCAAACGGGACCAGAGTGCAGGCAATTCGGCTTCGTCACCGAGTATATCAAACAGGTAGGCATTGCCATCATTGCTGCCCAGGATCGCGCAGGCGCTGTCGCCGCGCAGCAGTTCCAGGCGCTGCGCGGGCGGCAACAGGGACGAGTAGGTCGCCTCGCTGCGCCCGGCACGCTCGGGTGCATGGCGCGCGCGCAGCGTTTCGATCCAATCGATGGCCGAACTCGGCGCGGGCATCGCTGGGGCGGACGCGTCGGCTGAGGCTACGCGCACGCTGCCCAACATGCCGCAATCGAGACCGGACCAGCCCAGGCGGGTGTAGAAATCCGGCCGCGAGGTCCACAGCACCGCAAAATCGCAGCCCGCCTGCGCGAGCCTGGTCTGGGTCGCGCGCATCAGCGCACTGGCCGTGCCCTGACCGCGCAGACCGGGCCGCGTATACACCATGCCTATCATGGCCGCGCGCCAGCCGCGCTGCGGGGTGGTCCAGGCAAAGGCTTTGGTCGCCAGCGCGGAAGCGATGCCGCCTCCGACGCTTGCGAGCAGGATGTTTTGCGGGTGCTTCCTGTCCAGAACGCCGGGAAAGCGCTGCTGCAGGGAGAGCTTGCGGCCTTTGCCGAAAATGAATTCCTGGTCGAGCAGCGGCAGCAGCGCATCGAAGTCGCCGCCGCGGCAGGACGAGATCGTCGGCTCCGGCTTTACCATCCGGCCCGGATGCAGGCGACGATGCGCTCGCGCTCTTCGATTGTGAGCCACCAGCCGCAGGGGATGGAAAGGTTCTCGCGATCGAACCGATCCACGCCGGGCAGCGCATGCTCGCGACGCAGATGCGCAAAGCAGGAATAGCCGTCATTGCGTACATGCAGGCGCTGGCAGCCGATGCCCTCCTGCTGCAGCTTGCGCATCAGATCGGCGCGCCGCTCGGCGCGCAGCGAGTAGGTCCAGTAGCCCGAAACAGCGTCCTCGCGCCGTGCAAGCAGGGTGATGCCGGCGCTGCCGGCGAGCGCGCCGTCGAAGTGACGGCCGTTGGCGCGCTGGCGAGAGACGATGTCCTCCACTTGGGGAAATTGCGCCAGGCCGATGGTCGCGGCGACATTGTTCATGCAGAAATTGAAACCGGGTACGGCGATATCGCTTTCCGGGTTGAGATCGCCCGAGGACAGGCGGAAGCTTGCCTGATGGATACCATAGCGACGCAGCTGGCGCGCCTGTGCATGATGGAGCGCGCTGGAGCAAAACAGCGCGGCACCCTCGCCGGTGGTGATCTGGCGCACCGCCGCAAACGAGTAAACGCAGAAATCGCTGCCATGATTGCCCAGCTTGCGTCCGCGATACTCGGCGCCGAAGGCTTCGGATGCGTCTTCGATCAGCGCCAGGCCGTTGCTGCGCGCCGCGCTCTGCAAGGCCTCGAGGTCGGCCACATCGCCGGACCAGTGATAGGCGAGTATCGCGCGCGTGCGCGGCGTCACCAATGCGGCGATGCGCGCCGGATCGAGCATGCCGGTCGCGGGGTCCACGTCGCACCAGAGCGGGCGCGCGAACAGATTGGCGATGGGCATGCTGGTGGCGAGGCAGACCATGGGTGAGACTATGACTTCATCCCCGGGGCGCACGCCTGCAATGAACAAGGCCAGGGTCAGGGCGCCCGATACGTCGCTCATGGCGTTCACGCGCGGATTGCCGGTGTAGTCGGCCAGTCCGCGTTCAAACGCTTCGACATTGGCGCCGAGCGCGAGCTGGCCGCTTGCCAGCGTGGCCGCCAGCGCCGGCGCGGCGCTCGATGGCATGTGCACCTTGAAGAGCGGAATCGAAATGCTCATCCGGTGTTACCAGCCCTGGCGCAGCGCGCCGGCGATGCGCTCGCGCTCCGCATCGCCCACCCACCAGCCGCAGGGGATGTGCAGCATGGTGCCGTAGAAGCGATCCAGGCCGGGCAGTTCGCAGCGGCTCGCCGCGAATACGCTGTGGCGGTCATTGCGCTTGTGCGCAAGCGAATTGCCGATGCCGAGTTCGCTCAGCCGGCGCGCGAGGTCGTCGCGGCGCTCCGCGAGCACGGTGTAAAACCAGTAGGAAGGCTCGGCCGCCTCATCCCAGGCGCACAGCTCGATCCCCGCAATGCCGCGCAGCGCCGTATCGAAGTAGTTGCCGTTGGCGATATGGCGTTCGATCACCGGCCGGATGTGTTCGAGCTGCACCAGTCCTATGGTCGCATTGACATTGTTCATGTGGTACTTGTAGCCCACCTCCGCTACGTCGACCTCGGTGCGCGACGCGGCACGGTCCATGCCGAACCAGCGCAGGCGCCGGCCGCGCGGCAAATCGTCCGGGTTACGGCAGGCAAGCATGCCGCCGTCGACCGTGGTCAGATGCTTGATCGCCTGCAGCGAATACATGGTGAATTCAGACTGGCTGCCGATCGGCATTCCGGCATAGCGCGCGCCCAGTGCATGCGCCGCATCCTCGATCACGGCGATGCCCTTGCTTTCGGCAACGGCGCGGATCGCAGCCATGGACGCGGGAATGCCGCCATAGTGCACCACCATGATGGCACGCGTGCGCTGCGTGATTTTTGCCGCGATCGCAGCGGCCGCCAGGTTGCCGTTGCGCGGATCGACATCGGCCCAGACCACGCGCGCGCCTGCATGCAGAATCGCGAGATTGCTGGGCTCGGCGGTCATTGCCGTGGATATGACTTCATCGCCGGGTCCTACGCGGGCGAGCAGCAGCGCGATATGCAGCGCAGCCGTCCCCGAATAGAAAGACAGCACATTTGGCTGGCCGACGAAGGCGCCGAAGCGCTGTTCGAACTCGGCCACCGGCGGGCCTTCCGAAATCTGCCCGCTGTAGAGTACTGCGCGCAGGCGCGGCATCAGCGCCGCCTCCGGCGCCATGAAGACTTTGAACAGCGGTATGGGTGCGGCGACTTTACCCATTTATCCGGGCGGTGCGCAATTTTTCGCTGCGTGGACTGAATGACATGAGCGAGCGACCTCGGAGGATGACGCTCGGATTCTAGCGGACATTCAGACCCACAACCAGCGACTTTGTCACGTTGGGATTGTGACGTACGTTGCTATAATCGGCCACACATTTTTGGACCGCACGCCGCTCGGATGGACCAGGAAACCAACGATCAAAAGCTGCAGCGCGCCATCAGTCTGCATAACGAGGGCAAGCTCGAAGCCGCTGAACTGCTATACCGCGAACTGCTGCGCGACATGCCGGGCCACCAGACAGCCCTGCACCTGTCTGGCTTGATCGCGCACCAGCGCGGCCACTACCGTGAGGCCGTGGAACTGATCGAAGCGGCGCTGGCCGGCGGCGCCACCAATGCCGCGATCCACACCAACTGCGGCGTCGCGGCCCGGGCATTGGGCGATATCGAAAAAGCGGCGCGGCATATTTCCTGGGCGATTGCACTGGACCCCGAATTTGCCGAGGCCCACTTCAACTATGCCCTGGTGCTGCTCGATCAGGGCCTGCCGCAACAGGCGGCGGCGCACCTGGAAATCGTGCTCGAATTGCGCCCGGACTCGGCCAAGGCACATTTGCTCCTCGGCCGGATTCGTCTGGAGGAAGACAAGCCCGCCCTCGCTGCCGAGCACTTGCGCGCTGCGCTGCGGCTGCAAGCCGGCGATGCCGAGGCGCATCTCCTGCTGGGTCGAGCGCTTCTGGCCGTGGGCGATACGCGCGCCGCGCTGCACAACTTGCAGGCAGCAGCGCAGTTGCAGCCCGGGCACGCCGCCGTCACCCTGCTTGCCGCCAAGGCAAGCTTCGAACTGTGCCGCGACGCCGATGCCCTGGCCTACCTGGCCCAGGCACTGCGCCCGGCGCCGGGCGAAACGCTGCGCCGGCGCGCCGCGCGCGCACGGCTGGGAAAAATTGATTTGTGGTGTGCCGCCAGCGGCACGGAATATACGCGTCTGGCGCGGCCGCAATGGCTGCACCTGCCGCAGCCCAAGGCGCTGCCGCAGGAGCACGCGCCGCATTTCGCACTGCCCACGCCGTTCGCGCTGGAAATCTTTCGTGCACGCCTCACGCAGGCGCGCGTGCTGCCCGATGATCTGCTGCTGCTGTCGGCGAACGGGCAATTGTTCCTGGATGGTTTCGTCCGCTTTCCGCAGCAATACGCCTTGCGCGAGGGCGGCGCGATCCGCCATTGCGCCGACGACGGCCGCTTATTGCTCGCCTTGCCCGAGCGCTCAGTCACGGTCGAGCGGCCCTGCGTCTGGCTGGGCGCGGGCAGCGGGCATTTCCAGTGGATGTTCGAATCGCTGGCACGCTTATGGGCGATCGAGCAGCAGCCCGAACTGCAGGAACTTCCCCTGCTTGCGCAGACAGCGCTCACCCGATGGCAGGAGGACTTGCTGCAACTGCTGGATTATGGCGCCGGGCGGCGCATCGAAGTTGCGGCCGGGTGCATGCTCGAGTGCCGCGAGTTGCATGCGGTTTCGCTGGTATCGGCAGGTCATTTCATTGCGCCTGTGGCGATTCAGCACCTGCGGCGCGAGTTCACGCGCCGTGTTGCGCCTGCCGCCGGCGCGCCGCGGCGCATTTACCTTTCGCGCCGCGATGCGGCGACGCGCAGGCTCGCGAACGAGGCCGAACTGCTGCCGCTGCTGGAGCAGCACGGCTTCGTGCCTGTGTACGCCGGCGCGATGAGCGCCACTGAACAACTGGCGCTGTTTCAGTCTGCCGAATTCATCCTCGGCGTGGAAGGCGCCGCATTGGTCAATCTGGTGGTCGCGCCGGCGCATGCCAGGGTCGGGGTCATATTCACGCGCGGCCTGTATCAGCCGCGGCACTATTATGTGTCGGCGCCGATCGGCCACGACTTCACTTATCTTTGCGCAGAACCGGACTATGCTTCGCATGCGACGCTGGCCGAATGCGACCTGAGGCTGGATCCCGCGGTGCTGCGCGCCTTCCTTGAAGAATGCCCGCCATGAGCGCGCCGGGCGAACCCGTCACACCGCTGTCGAATTGCGCTGGGCCACGGGCGTGTCCGCGCAGTCGCTGAATACGCTGGAAGCTGCGCAGGCCTTGCTGGGCGAGGGCCGGATTTCGGAAGCGGTCTCTGCGCTTGAGCTGCTGCTCGCGCGCAGCCCGAACGCCGTCGAGGCATGGTTCGCCTTGGGGCAGGCCCAGGGCATGCTCGAGCAGCATGCGGCGGCGGAGCGGGCGTTTCGCAAGGCCGCCGGGCTGCGCCCCGAAATGCACGAAGCGCATTTTAATATCGGGCTGTCCCTGGCCTACCAGGACAAGCTGCGCGAATCGGTGGAGAGTTTCCTCGCGGCGAGAAAGCGGATGCCCGATATTCCCGGCCTGGAGCAAACCCTGCTCGAGGTCTTGCTGCAAATCCTGCAGGACGAACACTATGCCGACGCCGGCATAAAACTCGCGCTGCCGCCGCTGGCTGAAGCACCGTTGGTCAGTATCATTATTCCTACGCGCGACCGCGCTGCCATGCTGCGCGACGCGCTGGCATCGGTGTGCGCGCAGACCTATGGCAACTGGGAGGCCATTGTCATCAACGACGGCGGCGAGGATGTGTCGGCCGTGCTGCAGTCGCTTGCTGCGCAAGCGGCGCAGCGGATAAGGGTGATCCGTCTGCCGCAGTCCAGGGGGCAGGCCGGCGCGCGCAAGCACGGCGTCGCGGCGGCCCGGGGCGACATCATCGCCTTTCTCGACGACGACGACCTGTACAAGCCGCATCATCTCGATGTGCTGGTCACCGGGCTGCGCGGCTCGGGGGCGGCTGCGGGATATACGCGTGCCGAAGCCGTGTGGGAGCAGGTGCTCGACGGCGAACGCGTCGCTGTCAAGCGCGGCCCGGCCTCGCCCTGGTATCGCTATTCGCGTGCGCTGCTGCTGGTGCGCAATTGCATGCCCATAGACAACTGGGCCGTGCGCAGGGAATGCTTCGATGCCTGCGGCAGTTTCGATGAATCACTGGCTTGTGCCGAGGACTGGGACTTGTTGCTGCGTCTGTCGGCGCGGGTTGACTTGCGCCAGATCGCCGAAATCACCACCGAGGTGCGCGTGCGGGACGAGGCCGTGGACAGCGTCTCCAAGCGCAATCGCCTGCGGCCGATGTGCGAACTGTTCTATCGCCGCTACCCCGACAAGGGGCAGGAACTGGTAGCGCTGGCGCGCGAACTCTATTTGAAATCCCTGCCTTAGCAAGGGCAGTGTTGCGTGATTCGCGCTACTCGTAACGCAGCGCTTCGATCGGCAGCAGCCTGGAGGCTTTGCGCGCCGGATAGAAGCCGAAAAATATCCCGATAGCCGCGGCAAATCCCACCGCGAGCACCACCGACGCGGCCGACAGGCTGGTGCGCCAGCCGGCGAACTGCCCGATGGCGAGTGAACCGCCCAGGCCCAGCGCTATGCCCAGCAGCCCGCCGATCAGGGACAGGGTGACCGCCTCCACCAGGAACTGCTTGAGGATGTCATTGGCGCGCGCGCCCACCGCCATCCTGAGTCCGATTTCGCGCGTGCGTTCGGTCACCGACACCAGCATGATGTTCATGATGCCTATGCCTCCGACCAGCAGCGACACCGAGGCCACGGCGGCAAGCAGCAAGGTCAGCACTTTGCTCGAGGCCTCCTGCGCTTGCAGGATTTCGGTGAGGTTGCGGATGGTAAAGTCGTCTTCGGCGCCCGGCTGCAGCTTGTGCCGCTGGCGCATCAGTTCGCGGATCCGGTCCTCGGCGTCCTTCATGTTCTGGCCGTCGCGTACCTTGACCGAGATCACGCCGACGCGGCGCAGCTTGCCCTGCGTTCTCCCGAAGAGGCGGTTTCTCGCCGTTGCGAGCGGCACCAGGATGATGTCGTCCTGGTCCGTCCCCATCATGCTCTGGCCTTTTTTCTCCAGCATGCCGACGATGGTGAACGGGACCTTGCGGATGCGTATCTGCTGGTCCACCGGATCGGCGTCGCCGAACAGCTGCGTCGCCACGCTCTGGCCGACCAGCGCGACTTTGCCGGCACCGCTGATTTCCTGGGGCTCGAAGCCGCGGCCGGCGATGATGGTCCAGTCGCGTGCTTCCAGGTATTCGGGGTTGACGCCTTGAATCACCGTAGACCAGTTGCTGTTCCCGGCCACGACCTGGCCGCTGCCGCGCAGGGAGGGGGCTGACACCTGCACTTCGCTGACTTCACGCGTGATCGCCCAGGCGTCATCCTCCGTGAGTGTTTGTGCGGAGCTGCCGCCCAGGCGCACGCCGCTCGAGGTGGTCGAGCCGGGGATGATAATCATCAGATTGGAGCCCAGGCTCTTGATCTGCTCCTCCACGCGCGCCTGTGCGCCGCCGCCGACTGCGATCATGGTGATCACCGCGCCCACGCCGATGATAATGCCCAGCATGGTCAGGGTGGAGCGCAGCTTGTTGACCCTAAGCGCGCGAAGCGCAATGCGCAATGTGGCGAGCAGGTCCATGCTTCAGGCCAGCGCCGCCGGCGCCGCTGCCGCGGCAAGCATCGCCGCAGCGTCGTTGATCTTTTCCACCGGGTGATCCTCCACCACCAGGCCGTCACGGAAATGAATGTTGCGCCGGGCGAAAGCCGCAATGTCATGCTCGTGGGTGACGATCACCACGGTCATGCCGTCGTGGTTGAGCTGTTGCAGCAAACCCATCACTTCCAGGCTGGTGCGCGAATCCAGCGCTCCGGTCGGTTCGTCGGCCAGGATCAGCACCGGATTGTTCACCAGCGCGCGCGCGATCGCCACGCGCTGCTGCTGCCCACCGGAGAGCTGGGCCGGGTGGTGGTCCGCGCGGTCGGCAAGACCGACTTCGGCCAGACGCCTTTTTGCGCGCTCATGGCGCGCCGCCGCAGGCACGCCCGCGTAAAGCAGGGGTAACTCGACATTGTCCAGCGCGCTGGTGCGCGGCAGCAGATTGAATTGCTGGAATACGAAGCCGATGCGCTTGTTGCGGATTGCCGCCAGCGCGTCTCCGGAAAGCGCCGAAATTGTTTCGCCGGCGAGCGCGTAGCCGCCGCGGGTGGGACTGTCCAGACAGCCGATCAGGTTCATGAAGGTCGATTTGCCCGAGCCGGACGGTCCCATCACGGCGACGAACTCGCCGCTTTCGATGGATATTGACACGCCGCGCAGCGCGGCCACGGTCTGCTCGCCGACCAGATATTCCTTGACCAGGCCTGTGGTCTGAATCAGTGCTTCAGCCATGTTGGTCAGTCAGCTTGCGAGACTCGTGCTTGCGCAGATATATCGTTTGCATTGATCGCCTGGCCGGCTCAGAACGGCAGACGCGGTCCGCTAGGACGGGCGGCGCCGCCGCGGCCGGCCTGGGCGGCGCCGACAATGATCTGGTCGCCTTCCTTGAGTGCGTCGCCGACCAACTCCGTCATGCTGCCGTCGGACAGGCCGGTGCGTACGCTGACCGCTTTGGGCGCTCCGTTCGCTTCAAGTACGAACACGCGCCCGCGTCCGCTGCTCCCGCCGGCCGCGCGGCCGGCGGATTCGGCAATGATTTCTTCGTATTTCTGTTTCTGCTCCGGCTTGAGAAATTCCATGAGCTTGGCGCGCATTTCGGTTCGTGCTCGTGCGCCGGCCTTGACGCGTTCGGCTTCCGGCAACTCGCGCACCGCGCCCAGCTTTTGCCTCAGCTCCGCAAAAATCGTATCCAGCTTCGCCTGCTGGTCGGCATCCAGATTGAGCGCGGCGACCAGGCGCTGGCGCAGCTGCTGTCCCTCGCCGCCGCCCGTAGCCGGAGCCGGAGCCGGCGCAGCCCCGCTGCTGGCGCTGTTAGCGCCGGCGTCGTTGAACCCCGCCGGCCGGAAGCGCAGGGCCGCGTTGGGCAGCTTGAGCACGCTGTCGCGCCGGTCGGTGGTGATGCGCACGTTCGCCGTCATTCCGGGCAATAGTTGCAGATCCGGGTTCGCCGCAGCGATCACTACGGTGTAGGTGACCACGTTTTGCACCACGGTCGCGGCTTTGCGCACCTGCATTACCTTGCCGCTGAAGGTGCGCCCCGGAAACGAGTCGACGCTGAAAGTCGCGTTCTGGTCAAGCTTTACGCGGCCGACGTCGGCTTCATCGATCGAGGCCTCGACCTGCATGTCGCGCAGATTCTGGGCGATCTGGAACAGCTCCGGCGCCTGCAGGCTCGCCGCCACGGTCTGGCCCGCATCCACGCTGCGCTTGATCACCACGCCATCAACCGGCGCACGGATGATGGTGCGGTCCAGGTCGACTTTGGTCTGGGCCAACTGCGACTCGCGTTGCTTGACTACCGCCAGGGCGGTTTTTGCCTGGGCCTCGGCCACCGCGAGCTGCGCGCGCGCGGTTTTGAGTTGTTCCTGGGCGCCGTTGTACACGGCCTGGGCCTTGTCGCGATCGGCTGAGGACACGAAGCCCTTTTCCACCAGTATCTGTTTGCGTTCGTAATCGCGCTTGACGTCGGCCAGATTGACCTCGCTGCGCGACACCTCGGCGCGCTGCGCGCCCACGCCTGCCATCTGCGTCAGCACGGTCGCCTTGGTCGCATCGAGGTCGGCCATCGCCTGCCGCACCCTGAGTTCGAAGGACTCCGGGTCGATGCGCGCGATGACCTGGTCTTTCTTGACCACCGAATTGAAATCGACAAACAGTTCCTTGATCTGCCCTGAAACCTGCGAGCCCACCAGTACCGATACCACGGGGTTGAGCGTGCCAGTCGCGGCAACGGCCGCCGTGATCGGCCCTTTCTCGACCTTGCCGAAACGATAGGCAAGTACCTCGCTATTGTTCGAAACATAACGGTAGGCGCCAAAAGCGGCGCCCGCCAGGACTACGGCGAGCATGATCAACAGCAGGGTTTTTTTCATCTTTGTGACAGGCTATGCGCAGGGAGCGGCAAGCTTACCATGCAGGTATGCGGTCAAACTGTTACCAAATGTTTCGGCGTGTTTCGGCGCGCCTAAGCGCTCAGGAAATGCCCCGACTTCCCGCCTTTTTTTTCCAGCAGGCGTATGCCCTCTATGCGCATGCTGCGGTCCACCGCCTTGCACATGTCGTAGATGGTGAGCAGGCCTATGCTGACCGCCGTCAGGGCTTCCATTTCGACGCCGGTGCGGCCCAGGGTTTCCACAGTTACCGTCAGCGCGATGCCGCAGCCGGCGGCGTCGGGCGCGAATTCGGCGCCGACCCGGGTCAGGGCCAGGGGGTGCGCCAGCGGAATCAGGTCCGAGGTGCGCTTTGCCGCCTGGATCGCCGCCAGGCGCGCCACGCCCAGGACATCGCCTTTCTTTGCCGTACCCTCGAGGATCAGGCGCAGGGTTTCCGGTTGCATGCATATCGAGCCGCCGGCGCGCGCAATGCGGTGCGTTTCGGCCTTGCCGCCGACGTCGACCATGTGCGCCTGGCCCTGGGTGTCGAAATGGCTGAGGCTTTTCGCCTTTTGCGGGGAACTTCGTTTCATAGCGAGGTATCATATCACCATGCGTATCAGCAGCTTGCTCGTGCTTATCCCGTTTTTTGCCGCAGCCGCCATGGCCGAGGGTCTGCCCGATCTGGGCGACACGGCGCAACAGGCGTTCTCGCCGCAAATGGAGCGTCGCGTCGGCGAGGCCATTATGCGCGACATCCGCCAGCACGACCCGGCATACGACGACGATCCGGAAATCACGGAATATCTCAACGTACTCGGCAGCCGTCTGGTGTCCAACAGCCAGAATTCACGCCAGGACTTCGAGTTCTTCCTGGTCAAAGACGCGACGCTGAACGCGTTCGCCCTGCCCGGCGGCTATATCGGCGTGCATAGCGGGACCATCGTAGGCGCGCAGAGCGAATCGGAACTGGCAGCGGTGCTGGCGCACGAAATCGCCCACGTGACCCAGCACCATATCGCGCGCATGGTCAGCAATGAGGGCCAGCTGTCGGCGGCGATGCTCGCATCGATGGCGCTGGCGATACTCGCGCGCAATTCGCAGCTGGGATCGGCTGCGGCCGCGATCGGGCAGGCGGGCGCAATTACCGCGCAAATCGGTTTTACCCGCGAATTCGAGCGCGAAGCGGACCGCGTTGGTTTTCCTATACTCGAGAAATCCGGATTTGATGTGCGCGCCATGCCGTCATTCTTCCTGCGCATGCAAAAGGTGGGTCGTCTGTATGAAAACAACGCCCCTGCGTATTTGCGCACCCACCCGGTGACCACGGAGCGCATCGCCGACGCGCAAAACCGGATTCAGGGGCTGCCGTACAAGCAGACGCCCGACAGCCTCGACTTCCAACTGGTGCGCGCCAAGCTGCGCGCCGGCCAGGGCAACTCGCGCGATGCGCTGGCGCAACTTGAGGGCGATTTGCGCGACAAAAAATACAGCAATGAAATTGCCGCGCGCTATGGTTTGGCCGTGGCTTTGCTGCGCGCGAAACAGCCGCTTCGTGCTGCGGCGGAGCTCGAACCCGTGCTGAAGTCTACAGAGCACCCACTGCCCGCAGGCCTGGCTGCGCGCATCAAACAGGCCAATGGCGACACCAAGGGCGCGGTCGCGCTGCTGAAGCAGGCGCTCCTGCGCTACCCGAATAATCGCGCGCTCAACTACGAGAGCATCGAGGCGCTGCAGCGCCTCGGGCGGGATCGCGAGGCGGCGGCTCTGCTGGAGGAGCAGCTCAAGAATTTCCCGCGCGATGCGCGGCTGTACGCTTTGCAGGCCAAGGGATACGCGGCCCTGGGCAAACAGTTACTGCAGCACAAGGCGCAGGCCGAAGCCTATGTGCTGCAGGGCAGCCTCCCGGCAGCGATCGAACAGTTGCAGCTGGCGCAAAAAAGCAGAGATGGCGATTTCTACCAACTCTCCAGTGTCGAAGCGCGCCTGCGCGAACTGCGGGCGCAACTGGCGCGCGAGATGAAGGAAAAAAAGTGAAAACCGGGTAGCAGGCGGTGCCGCGCCTCTGGTGATTCGCGACTGGGGCGCGCGCTCCCTGGGGGCTGTTGACATTCAGCACATGAGCGCGACGGGGGTAATTTGGGATGCAGC
>CAKKSJ010000162.1 GCA_919902965.1 Burkholderiales bacterium | reverse complement strand
TCGCCCACTTCGGCCTGTTCATCCTGTGGCAGCCGTTCATGCGCGGCGAGCAGAGTCTGACGCCGTCGCAGCTCGTCGTCATTGCCGTCGTCTGCGTGCTCGTACTGTTTTTCTGGAACTGGTGGCTGATGCTGTTGTGGCTGGGCATGCTCGCCGGTGTGGTCGGCGGCAAAGTGTTCATGTTCCAGGAACGCTGGCAGCGTTATTTTCATTTGACCGTGCTGCTCTACCTGGTATCGCTGCTGCTGATCTGGGTGTTCCCGCAGTTGCTGCCGGCGGTTTCGCAGCCGGTGGAACTGAAACAGTTCACCCAGTACGGCCTGCCGCTGCTGTTCCCGCTGCTGCTGTTCATGCCCGCGAAGGCTGAAACCGGCGAGACGCCGCAGGTGGTGGATTTTTTCTACAGCGCTTTCCTGTTCATGATTATCGCGCTGCTGGTGCTGGGCAGTTTCGCTTTCATGACCCTGGGAAAGCTGAGCTATCCGGTCGCGCTCACCTACAGCCTGCTGCTGCTCGCCGCAATCCTGCTGCTGCTGGGGCTCACCTGGAACCCGCGCGCAGGTTTCGCCGGGCTGGGCATGTTGTTTTCGCGCTATCTTTTGTCGGTCGGCCTGCCGTTCGAGCAATGGCTGTACTTCCTGGCCGAGTTGTCGCAGGCGGAATTGCAGCCGGAAAGATTTTTGCGCCAGGCCTGTGCCGGCATGGGCAAGTTGCCCTGGGTCAGCGGCGGCACCTGGCGCAGTTCCGCCTACAGCGGCGAGTTCGGGCAGCCAAACAAGAACGCGGTGGAATACAGCGACCGGGAACTGCATCTGCGTGTCTATACCCAATACAATCTGAGCCCGGCGCTGAGCTGGCACTTTCAGCTGCTCGGCCAGATGCTGAGCGAGTTCTACACCGCCAAGCTGCGCGAGCAGAAGCTGCAGCAGCAATCCTACGTGCAGGCCGTGCACGAGACCGGCGCGCGCATGACCCACGACGTAAAAAATCTGCTGCAGTCGCTCAATGTACTGTGCGCGGCGGCCGAACAGGAGGAGGGCCGCTCGGACGAACTGCAGGCGCTGATGCGGCGGCAGCTGCCGGTGATCACGGGGCGCCTGCAACAGACCCTGGACAAACTGCGCCAGCCGACCAACGACACCGGCAGTGAAGTGCCGGCGCGCGACTGGTGGACTGGCTTGCAGCGCAGCTATGCCGGCCAGAATATCGAATTTCTCGACGGCGGTATTCGCGCCGATGCCAGGCTGCCGGAGGAATTGTTCGCCAGCGCGGCCGACAACCTGATACAGAACGCTCTGGCAAAGCGCAGACAGCAGGGCGGTTTCCCGATCAGCGTCGTCTTCGCCTGCGGCGATACGGTGCGGATGGAAGTGCGCGATGCGGGAAAGGCCATAGCGCCGCAAATCGCCACCGAACTGCTGCGCGGGCCGGTTTCCTCAGACAGCGGCCTGGGCATAGGCCTGTACCAGGTGGCGCGCCATGCCGAGACCTGCGGCTATGCCCTGGCGCTGGCGCATAACGCGGACGGCAAGGTGTCGTTCGTGCTCTCCGGTCCGGTCAAACCGGCCGCGGAGCCGCCTGCAATCCCGGTGGTTTAGCCTTGGGTGCGGGTGGCGGATTCCCGTTCACCCTGGTTGAGGAGACAAGTGCTTGAGCGTAAGCTGACCGTGCCGGACCTCGCGTTTGGGGTCTTATACGGGTCTGGTGGGGGCGACTTCGTTGGCCCGTTTTGCGAGAGAGATTAAACATGCACGTCAAGTGGCAAGACTACATAGAAAGCACACCCGACGTACTGCGCGGTAAGCCGCGCATCAAAGGCGCGCGCATACCCGTTAGCCTGGTACTGGGTTATCTGGCAGAGGGCTACAGTGCAGAAAACATTATTGCTGAATTTCCGGATCTTACCGAGCAGCAGATCGCCGCTTGCCTGGACTATGCACGAGAATTGGCGGCCTTTGAAGTCGACGTCTGATGCGCTTGAGGTTTTTCGCCGATCACTGCGTTCCTGCTTTGGCAGTCCGCCTGCTGCGTGATGCCGGTCATGAAGTCTTTGTCATAAAAGAGCATATTCCGCCAGATTCAAAAGACCCGACGGTCATTGCCAAGGCGCAAGATTTGGATGCGATCATGGTATCGCTGAACGGCGACTTCTCCGACATCGTGACCTATCCGCCAGCTGCCTACCGAGGGATCGCCTCGCTGCAAGTAAGAAATCATCCAGAAGCGATACCGGTTTTGATGAATCGGCTGCTTGCGTACTGCTCGGTTTATCCAGAAATGAGCCATTACCGGGGCAAGCTGCTGTTGGTGGAAACTCATCGCATCCGGGTTCGTCAGTGAAGATCTGAGCGGTCGGGGACATAGGTAACAGAATTGTCCAGGGACATGGTCGGCAACCGCGGCGATCTTTTGCGCAACCACGGTTTCCTGTGGGGCAGGGACGGCTGGCGGCTAGGGCAGCACTTGCGCGGCGACGAGTTTCGAATACAGCGTACCCACCGATAACCACAGTACCTGATCGTCGAATTCGCCGCCGGTGGCGGTATCGGGATCGGGAACGCGGCTGACGAACAGCGCGTTTGCATCGAGATTTCTCGCTTCGTTCGTGCCCGTGCCCCCGGTTGCAGCATTCTTGCCGGTGGAAAAAACGATGGCCACCACCGTGTTCTGGTTGGTAACCGGGGTATTCGCGTCGCACACGGTGTTCGTTACCGTTGCAGGGGAGGCGTTGCAGACCACGAGGTCAGCGGGTTTGCAGGTCAAGCCGTTGTTCTTAAGGTTGGTCGCGTTATTGAAATGCGGCAGCGTTGGCGTGGTGCAAGTTGAAACAGTGGTATCAAGGGTGGCGGTGAGCGCGTAGCGGATGGGGTATCCCCATGCGTCGAGCGCGAAACCTTGGTCATTGACCGGCTGAAAGCCTAATGCGCTCGCTGGCAGGTATCCGCCGTAACTGGAGGTGCAAGTAGTGGCGCCGCCGCTGGGGGCTTCGTCGCCGAGGCTGCCGCTGGTGCATTGCGGCGGGTTCGTGCACGTCGCGGGGCAAGGCAGGCGGCGGTTGGCGATGGCGAAACCAATCAGCGCATCGCGCGCGGCTTCGAGCTGGCTCTGCGTATCCTTCCACTTGCGTTGTTCCGTTTGCGCCGAAACCATGGCCATCACGCCACCGAGCAGCAGGGCAACGATGACCAGCACCATGGTGAGTTCGACCAGCGTGAATGCCCGTTGCGGCCGGTGCAGGCGAATTCGGCAGGGATGCAATGGCGTCACTAGGGCCTGTTGACATTCAATATTTTATGGATGGGGCTGTTAACTTAGCCGGA
>CAKKSJ010000161.1 GCA_919902965.1 Burkholderiales bacterium | reverse complement strand
GCGCTCAAGTTCTACGCCTCGGTGCGCCTGGACATCCGCCGCATCGGCTCGATCAAGAAGAACGACGAGGTGATCGGCAATGAAACGCGGGTGAAAGTGGTGAAGAACAAGATGGCGCCGCCGTTCCGCGAAGCCCTGTTCGACATTCTCTACGGCGAAGGCATTTCGCGCGAGGGCGAAATCATCGAACTCGGCGTGAAGCACGGTATCGTCGAGAAGTCCGGCGCCTGGTACGCCTACAACAAGGACAAGATCGGCCAGGGCAAGGACAATGCGCGCGAATACCTCAAAGAGCATCCCGAGCTTGCCGTCGAAATCGAGGCGCGGGTGCGCGAGTTGGTCGGCGTGAACAATCCCGGCGCCAAGCCGGCGGCCGCCCTGAGCGTCGTAGCGGGGTAACAACCGGTCGCGATCCCCGTGGCGAAAAGAGAAATCTCGCTGCGCGAGCGGGCGCTGGCCATGCTTGCGCGGCGGGAGCATACTCGCGCGGAAATGACGCGCAAACTTTCCCGGCACTCCGAGTCTCCCGAGCAGGTCCAACAGTTGCTGGACGCCCTGGCGGCGCGCGGTTGGCTGTCCGAAACGCGCTTCGCGGAATCCCGCGCCAACGCGCTCGCACGCAAATTTGGCAGCCGCAAGATTGAGCATGATCTGAAGAGCCGCGGCGTATCAGCCGAAGTCGTCGCGCTGGCGGTGGAGCGGGCGCAGGTGCAGGAACTGGACCATTGCCGCACCGCCTGGGGAAAAAAATTTGGCGTCCTGCCGCAAAATGCCGCCGAGCGCGGCCGGCAAATGCGCTTTCTCGCCGGGCGCGGATTCTCTGCGGAAGCCGTGCGCCAGGTTCTCAAAGCGGGAGAAGACGACTGATGTCCGGTAGCGAACTTTCGGAGGTCGGTTGGCACGAAGAAAAGCGCTCGGCTTACCTATATCGGGTCATGGCCGAAGCAGAGGCCGGCACGCCGCGCGCCGAGCTGTTCAGCGGACTGGCGGCCGAAGCCGAGAACCAGGCGGGCATCTGGGCGCGCCTGGGCGGAGCGGCGATGCCCGAGTACGCACCCGATTTGCGCGCGCGCATGGTCGCCGCGCTGGTGCGCCGTTATGGTCCACGCCCGCTGCGCGCAGTGCTGGTGGCGATGAAAGTGCGCGGCTTGTCGGTGTATTCGCATGCTGCGCCGGGCCATCCGTTACCGACGACGCTCGAAGAGGTGGGAAAACGCCACCGCGGCGTCAGCGGCGGCGGCAATCTGCGCGCCGCGGTATTCGGCGTCAACGACGGCCTGGTTTCCAACGCGAGCCTGATCCTCGGCGTGGCCGGGGCGTCGGCCAACAACTCGATTATCTTGCTCTCCGGCGTTGCGGGACTCCTCGCGGGCGCGTTCTCGATGGCGGCGGGCGAGTACGTGTCGGTGCGCTCGCAGCGCGAAATGTTCGAGCATCAAATCGGCCTGGAGCGTGACGAGCTTGCTCAGTATCCGCAGGAAGAGGCCGAGGAACTGGCGCTCATCTACGCCGCGCGCGGCCTGCCGCGCGAGGATGCGCAAAAGCTGGCCAAGGCCCTCATCGCCGATCCGACCAAGGCGCTCGATACGCTTGCACGCGAGGAACTGGGGTTGAATCCGGAAGATCTCGGCTCGCCCTGGGGCGTAGCGGTCTTTTCCTTTCTTTCCTTTGGCGCGGGCGCGCTGGTGCCGCTGCTGCCGTTCTTCGCGCTGAGCGGGGAGCGGGCGCTGCTCGTTTCCGTCGGCTTCACCGCGCTGACGCTGTTTGG
>CAKKSJ010000160.1 GCA_919902965.1 Burkholderiales bacterium | reverse complement strand
GTGGAGTGGAGGAGGATCGAACTCCCGACCTCCGCATTGCGAACGCGGCGCTCTCCCAGCTGAGCTACCACCCCATGGAGGTGCGAATTTTAGCCTCATTCCGGCCCGGCGACAACGTGCGGGTTGTTGCCGGCGCAGGGACCGGGATATCATGCCCCATACTCAAGCCACCCCGACCCGGAGCCCGCATGCAGATCAACCCGCCTTTCGGCTACAAGGAAATCGTACCGCTGTACAAGAACAACAAGGTAACGCTGCCCGCGCCGGGCTCGGTGCCTGAATTCTGTAATCAGCTCAACGCCATCCCGATCAGCTACACCGAGTTTTCGATCGCCTGCCGCGACTATCCCCTGGTATTCACCAGCGGCGACGAAGGCGAAACCTACGCGCCGGTGGCCGTGCTGGGTCTCACCAACGGCGAGAACCTGTTCCTTGCCGACGGCGCCTGGGAGAAGAACGTCTACGTCCCGGCCTACGTGCGGCGCTACCCTTTCTGCATGGCGCGGGTCAATCTGGACAAGGTGGAACAGGCGGACCGGCTCATCTGTGTCGAAAAAGCATTCCTCGACGACGCGGGCGTAGCCATGTTCGACGCCGAGGGCAATCCGCTGCCGAAGTGGCAGCCGATCGAAAAACTGCTGCAGGAGTATGAAGCCGACCTGGAGCGCAGCCGCGAAATGTCCGGCATCCTATCCGACTATGCGCTGCTCGAGCCGTTCGCGATGCAGGCGCAGACCAAGGCGGGGGCGGCGATGAACCTGACCGGCATGTACCGCGTGGACGAAAAGAAAATAGGCGCTCTCAACGCGAGTCAGCTCAAGAACCTGATCAAGAAAGGGGTGATGGGGCGCATTTACGCGCATCTGATTTCGCTGGATAACTTTGTGCGCCTGCTCGATCGTAAGGTCGGCAGGGCGGCAGCAGCTTGACCATGACGGACGAGGTGGCTGTTGCGGCGCAGGCTTACATCGCGCGCAGCGCGATGTTATGCCGTAGCCACAACTTTGCGCGCCTGCTCGATCGCAAAGTCGGCAGGTCGGCAGCAGCTTGACCATGACGGATGATGCGACCGTTGCGGCCTAGGCTCACATCGCTAGCTTGACGCGGCCCGCTTGAGCCGGTCGTTCACGCCCTGCCATCCGGGCACATCGGGCGGGGCCTCCACCAGAATCACGTCGCAAGCCAGGTCGTCGAGGCGGCGCAGGCTCGCGTAGAGTTCGTGCGCGTAGCCCGCCACTGCGCGCTGCGCCTCCTGCCAGTAGACGTCTTTCAGGCCCGAGGGCGCTTCGGCGCGCGCGAGCACGGCGACTTTCCGGCGGCGCAGTTCAGACAGCTTCGCGGGCAGTTCCGCCGCAGCCACAAGCTGGAGCGGCGTGCGCGGCGCGTAATGCGCTTCGAGCGCGCCGGGCGCGCGCGGTGCCGCGGCATCGGGGGCTTCCACTTCCACGCCCAGCACCGCGGCGATGCGCGCCGGCGTAATCTGTCCGGGCCGCAGCAGTACCGCGCGGCCGCGCGACAGATCGATGATGGTCGATTCGATGCCGACCTCGCACTCGCCGCCGTCGAGCACCGCGTCCAGCGCATCGCCGAGCTCGGCGCGCGCGTGCCCGGCCGTGGTCGGGCTGATGCGGCCGAACTTATTGGCCGAGGGCGCGGCGATGCCGCTGTATCGCCGCCCGTCCGCCTCGCCGGCAAAGGCGCGCAGCAGTTCCAGCGCAAGCGGATGCCCGGGGATGCGCAGGCCCACGCTGTCCTGTCCGCCGGTGACGCAGTCGGGCACGCCGGCAGCGCGCTGCAGGACCAGGGTGAGCGGACCCGGCCAGAACGCTTCGGCGAGCTTGTGCGCCGCCGGGGGAATTCGTTCCGCCCACAGCGCGAGCAGGTCCATGTTCGCGACATGCACGATCAGCGGATGGCTTTGCGGCCGGCCTTTGGCGGAGAAAATTTTCGCCACTGCGGCCGGGTTGGACGCGTCCGCCCCCAAGCCATAGACGGTCTCGGTCGGAAACGCGACCAGTCCGCCGGCCCTCAGGATCGTCGCGGCGCGCCCGATGTCGGCTGGGGTGGAGGTGCTAGGCATGGGCGCTAGTCTGGTAGATCGCGCGGCGCCACGCTGGGCGCCGCAGGGAAAAATCAGCCGGTCAGCAGGCGCAGGGCTTCGCGATACTTCTCGGCGGTCCTGGCGATGATGTCGGCGGGCAGGCGCGGCGCCGGCGCCTTCTTGTTCCAGGGTTGCGTCTCCAGCCAGTCGCGCACGAACTGTTTGTCGAAAGACGGCGGACTCATGCCGGTTTTGTATTGCGCCACCGGCCAGAAGCGCGACGAATCCGAGGTGAGAATTTCATCGATCAAATGGACCTTGCCCGCGGCATCGGTGCCGAATTCGAACTTGGTGTCGGCGATAATAATGCCGCGCGTGGCGGCGAATTCCGCCGCATGGGTGTAGAGCGAAATCGCCGCGTCGCGCACCTCGCGCGCGATGTCCTTGCCGACGCGCTGCTCGGCTTCGGCAAACGAAATGTTCTCGTCGTGCACGCCCGCGGGCGCCTTGGTCGAGGGCGTGAACAGGGTTTGCGGCAGCTTCTCGGCTTCCTTGAGGCCGGCGGGCAGCGCGATGCCGCACAGGCTGCCGTGCTGCTGGTAGTCCTTCCAGCCCGAGCCGATGATGTAGCCGCGCACGATGGCTTCTATGGTGAGTGGTTTGAATTTCCTTACCACCATGGCGCGGCCGCGCACCTGCGCTTTTTCATCCTCGCCGCTCACCACGGATTCCGGGTCGATGCCGGTCATGTGGTTGGGCACAAGATGGCCGAGTTTGGCGAACCAGAAATTGGACATGGCAGTGAGGACTTCGCCCTTGCCCGGGATCGGGTCGTCGAGGATGACGTCGAAGGCGGACAGGCGGTCTGTCTGGATCACCAGCAGTTTGTCCTCGCCCACGGCGTAGATGTCGCGCACCTTGCCGCGGTGCAGGAATGGCAGGCTTTTGATGGATGTCTGAAGTAAGGTGGTCATCGCTTTTCTCGGTGAAATAAATTCGGTGTATGGCTGGGGGGCGCGCCGGGCGCGGCGCGCGCGAGCCCGATTCAGAGTTTCGGCAGCTTTGCCTTCTTCACGGCGTCGGCCTGCTTGTCACGAAAAGCCGTCAAGCTCCGCTTCAGCTTCGCGTCATTCAGGGCAAGCATCGCCACCGTGAACAGCGCCGCGTTGGCTGCGCCGGCCTCGCCGATCGCAAAGGTCGCTACCGGTATGCCCTTGGGCATCTGCACCATGGACAGCAGCGAATCCAGGCCTTTCAGATATTTGGAGGGAATTGGCACGCCCAGCACCGGCAGCAGCGTTTGCGCCGCGACCACGCCGGCAAGATGCGCGGCGCCGCCGGCGCCGGCGATGAACGCCTTGCAGCCGCGTTTTTCCATGTCCTGCAGCCACTCGCTGAGTTCAAGCGGAGTGCGGTGCGCCGACAACGCCCTGGCCTCGTAGGCAATGCCGAAGTCCTTGAGCTGCCGGGCGGCTTCCTTCATCACGTCCCAGTCGGAAGTGCTGCCCATGACGATGCCGATCGTGCTCATGCCTGCGCGTTCCTGTTACTTGACGACCTGGGCCAGCTCGCCCCTGCCGTAGCGCTGCGCCATCGACGCCAGCGGCATCGGTTTGATTTTGGAGGCCATGCCGGCGCAGCCGAACTGCTCGTAGCGCTGCTTGCACAGCGCCTTGGCCGCGGCGCGCGCCGGCTTCAAATAGTCGCGCGGGTCGAATGCGCTTTTGTTCTCGTTCATGAACTTGCGGACCGCGGCGGTCATCGACAGGCGGATGTCGGTATCGATGTTGATTTTGCGCACGCCGTGCTTGATGCCTTCCTGGATTTCCTCGACCGGCACGCCGTAGGTCTCTTTCATCTCGCCGCCGTTGGCGCGGATGATGGCGAGCTGGTCCTGCGGCACCGAGGAGGAACCGTGCATCACCAGGTGGGTATTCGGTATGCGCCGGTTTATCTCTTTGATGCGTTCGATCGCGAGGATGTCGCCGGTGGGCTTGCGCGTGAACTTGTAGGCGCCGTGCGAAGTGCCGATGGCAATGGCGAGCGCATCGAGCTGGGTTTTCTGTACGAAGTCTGCGGCCTGGTCCGGGTCGGTGAGCAGCATTTCGCGCGTCATCGTCCCTTCCGCGCCGTGGCCGTCCTCCTTGTCGCCCATCATGGTCTCGAGCGAACCGAGGCAGCCGAGCTCGCCCTCGACGGTCACGCCGATTCTGTGCGCTTCCGCAACCACCTTGCGCGTCACCTCGACGTTGTAGTCGTAGTCGGCGATGGTCTTGCCGTCCTCGCGCAGGCTGCCGTCCATCATGACGCTGGAAAAACCCAGCTTCATCGCCGACTCGCATACCGCGGGCGACTGGCCGTGGTCCTGGTGCATCACGATGGGCACATTCGGATAGGTCTCGATCGCCGCCTGGATCAGGTACTTGAGAAAAGTTTCGCCGGCGTATTTGCGCGCACCGGCCGAAGCCTGCATGATCACCGGGCTGTCGGTCTCGCTGGCGGCCTCCATGATCGCCTGCACCTGCTCCAGATTGTTGACATTGAATGCCGGCAGGCCGTAGCTGTTTTCGGCTGCATGATCGAGCAGTTGGCGCATGGAGACTATGGGCATGATGGCTACTCCTAGAACTGGCTTGAGAAATTGCCGGCGCTGCGCACCCGGCTCGCCCACCCGGGCGGGCGGAACAGGCTCTATTCTACCGGAGACCGGGGCGAACGCATGGCGGCCTGAAGCCGCCGCCTTTCGTTCCCAGCTCCGGCATTTGTCGCCGTCCCCGGCGCTGTCAGCCGCCTATCGCAGCCAGGTGCCGATCGACGATGCGCGTCAATTCGCGCTCCTGCTCGGGCGTCACCTGCGCAACCGCGGCCTGCTTGAGGATGTCGTGCACGCGCCCGGCTGCGCGCTCGTCCCAGGCACGGCTGCCGTCGTTCTCCCAGGCTTCGCGCTTGCAGCGCACCGCCATGCGCGAGTGCCGGATTTCCCGCTGGAAATGCTCAAGGGTATGCTCGTTCCAGAGGTAGTCGGGGCGGTGCCCCAGTTCGCGGATGAGTTCCAGCGCGAGGGTCTCTTCGTTCACCTCTATTCCCCTGACATAACGCCGAATCGAGCCGATGATTTCGTCGTCGATCACCAGCTTTTCTGCGGACATGCATAGCGTCGATTCCAGGTTTCCGGCGCCCCAGACGATGTTGACGCCGTTTGCCGCATGCGCGAGCCCGGTGATCATGGTCTCGGCGGCGGCCTGTGCGTCGGCGACCATGGACTCGGTCGACATCCAGGACGCCGAAGGCAGCTTGTGGAAACGTGCGAGATCGGCGCCGGCCGACTGCAGCAGCGCATTCTCCGGTGCGCCGGTAAGCGCCACCGCCGTAGCCATGTCGAGTACATGGGCAAAGCCGGCGTTGTAAATGACCGGCCTGCCGCGCTCGAGCAATTGCGCGATCACGATCCCCGAGAGAACGTCCGCGTTCGCAAGCACCAGGCAGCCTGCCAGGGTGACCGGTGCGCTGCCGCCGCCCATGGGTTCAGAGTTGATCATGAAGGGCAGGCCGTGCCCGGAGGTGTTGCGCATGCTGCCCAGCCCGGTAGGCGTCCAGTGCAGCGGGCTGACGATGCTGTAGCCGAAGCTCAACAAGGGCCGCTCGGCGAGCGGCACGCCTTCGGCGAGGACCTGTCCCATTTCGAGCATGGCCAAGGCCCCGTCGGGCGTGAACGTGCAGGGCCGCAGATGCTTCGCCGTATTCATCGCCATGACGCGAAAACCGGCCACGTCCCGCGCCGGCGGCGGAAAATCTGCCACGCTGGTTCCCACCATGCCGTCGAGCTCCGCGCAGGCGTCGGCAACCCGGCTAAGCATCGCCAGGTCGGCGCTCATCAGCTCGCGGCGCGTTTTTCCGTGCGCGACGTAAAGGGCGTTTCCGGTCCAGAACACGCTGTCTCCCCCGGCGCGAAGTTCGCGCGCGGCGCCGCGGCGGTCGCTGAAACGCGCGCGATCCGGACAACCCGCCAGGCATTCGGCCACCAGTTCGCGCGGCAGCCGCACGGTGGCGGCGCCCGCGCCCGCGCTCGCGCCATGGCGCATGAGCAAGGCAAGAATGCCTTCGTCGTCGACGCGCACCCCGACTGTCTCCAGAACATCCAGGCTCGCCGCGTGAATACGCGCGCAATCTTCTTCGCGCAGGATGGGTTTGGCCATATTCGATGCTCCCCAGGACTAAACGTAACTGTGACGGACCATGCTCAAACTCTGCGATGTGCAGGCGGATGTCAGCAAAACCGCTGATGGCGTTCCTTGCAGGTGACGAGGACCTCGTCCGGGTCGCGCTTCCACCAGTTGTTGGCGGAGAAAATCTCGACTTCGTGGAAACCGCGGTAGCCGGCAGCCTCGACCCAGGAGCGGATCAGGGGAAGGTCGATTACGCCATCTCCCATCATGCCGCGGTCCAGCAGCAGGTCGGTGGTCGGCACCAGCCAGTCGCAGACATGGAAGCCGAGCAGGCGTTTGTCGCCGGCGCGCCCGATTTCGGCCTGCAGTTGCGGGTCCCACCAGACATGGTAGACATCCACGGCGATGCCCAGGCCGGTGCCGCTCTTGCCGAGGAGTTCGTCGCACAAATCGTTGGCCTGCGCCATGGTGTTGATGCAGGCGCGGTCGGCCGCATACATCGGATGCAGCGGCTCGATGGCGAGCGGCACGCCGCAGCCGCGCGCATGGTCGAGCACCGCGCCGATGCCGTCGCGCACCTGC
>CAKKSJ010000159.1 GCA_919902965.1 Burkholderiales bacterium | reverse complement strand
CATAGTTGCTGACCCAGGCCGTCCGGGACTCGTTGGCGCTGCCGATAAAGCAGACCCGCGATCCGTCCGTCCGGGTGATCACGCCGGCCTTGCCGTGGATCAGGCCGAAGGCCTCGTCGGGGAGGACCTTCACCTTCAGAAGACCGCTGCTGAGAAAATCGTAAAGCCGCCGAAGCCTGGCCTTCATGGGTGCGCCGATCTCGGCGGGGAGCGAAGCGCACCATTCGCGGTGCATCCCCCACTTGGCCGCCCGGGCGGTTTGAACGTCCAGGGGGTTGAGGCAGGAGTTGCAGACCATCCGAACGCAGGTCTCGCCGCCTTCCGGCGCCATCCGTTCCAGGGCCTCGCCCGCGACCTCCAGGAGGGAGGAGCTGAAGAACCCGGCGATCCGGTCATACCGGCAGGCGCCCTGCAGTTGGGTTGCCAGAAAATCCTTCAAGGGACTGCGGCGTGAGGAATAACGATGAATCATTCGTTGTCACCGATCCGAGAATGATCACTTCACTGAAAATCAGATAATTTCAGCGCCTTCACAAATATTGATGAGTTCCACCAAAGCCAGGATTTGCGGTCTGCGCCCGCTGCCCTCCCGCACGACCTTGAGGATCCCTGCGCTTTTCAGACGCCCAAGCATATTCATGATCATCGGCTTGCTGGGCATCCCAGGACGATCGTCAAATTGGGAACTTGTAAAGACCGGCTGATCGAATAAACAATCCAGAAGCGGCACGGCATATTGAGAGTGGGTCAGGTCGATGATCCTGCCCTTCAAGCGGCTGTACAGATCGATGATAGCCCGTGCCTTCCTGGTATTTTCCCTGGATTGTTCGTCCATTGCGCCAAGGAAGAATCCGATCCACCGTTCCCAGGCGGCCGGTGTCTTCCCATTCAACGACCGGAGAGCAGCCACATATTCTTCTCTGTGGCTTTCAAGATACGCAGAGATGTAGAATACCGGACTGGAAATCAGTTTTCTTTCAAAGAGAAAAAGAGGAACAATCATACGGCCTAAGCGACCATTGCCGTCAAGAAACGGGTGAATCAATTCAAACTGGGCGTGAACGATCGCCAATTGCACGAGCGGATCGGGACGATCGAAGTGATAGTACTTTTCCCAAGCATAAAGGTGTTCGATCATCTTCGTGGGATCGGGAGGAACAAATTGCGCCTCCTCGATGGGCGTCCCTGGAATTCCGATCCAGTTCTGTGTGACACGGAATTGTCCCCTGGCCTTGAATTTTCCACGGACACCGTCCAGGAGCACAGCATGGAGTTCTTTCAAGAGATTCAAAGAAAAGGGGCGGGTTTTCAATTCCTCTTCGGCCCGACGCATGGCGCGCCGATAATTCATGATTTCTTCGATATCCCGGACACGGGATTCCTCAACCGGAGACGCCCCGGCCTCGAACTTCAGCACCTCGCCCAAGGTAGCCTGCGTGCCTTCGATCTTTGAGGATAAAACGGCTTCCTGGGTCGCGAGAGGGGAAAGGAGAACATCGGGATTGGCGAGCCCATACAGGATCCCGTCATAATAGGCCAGGGAGCGAGTTGCCTTACCGATCAAGGGGATCAGGGAATCCCACTGGATATCGCCGATAGGAAGCTGTTGCGGTTCAAAGGGTTGCATCTTGTCTCCAACGGGTTATACGCAAAACCGATTGTCTATAACAAATAGCCAATCTGTTATATGCAATTCAGGATTGACTGTCAATACAAACTGTTCCAGGGCCTCGTCCGCCACCTCCAGCAGGGAAGAGCTGAAGAACCCGGCAATCCGGTCGTACCGGCGGGTGCCCTGCAACTGGGTGGCCAGAAAATCCTTCAAGGGGCTGTGGCGGGAGGAATAGCGTTGGATCATCGGACTTTTGAGGAAAATAATTTATGCAGCATGGCCATCTCCCATGATGGTCATTATACATCAACTGATGGTTATATTACATCAAATATTTACCGCCCGAAGGCATCCCTATACGGACTGATCTGTATTTGCCGGTTTTCTTGAAGTGGAGGGATGGGTGAGACGGATTTTCTTTTAACAGAGCGAAGTGTGCATCGGCGAGCTCTTGAATGCTTTGCGGCAATCTCCGGTAACAATCCCAGAAGGCCGATGAGGCAAAGTGGTTCAAATGCGTTTCGTCTTTCCCGCCTTGTGTTCCTCAATGGCGCTTTGCACTAACCTGTCCAGCTTGCCGGTCTCGCTATCCATTTCTATCTGACGATCCCATTCGGCTGCATCAAATTCGATAAACCAGGAGCGAAAAGCGGCCAGTTCACCGGGGCTGAGCTGTTTGACAGTCTGCTCAAGCATTTCGACTTGTGACATGGTCATTCTCCTTTATGATAACTTCTTTTTCTCCCAAGGTGGCTTTAATCTTAGCATTTACATCAAATAACAGCAACCGGCTGAAGAACCCGGCGCGTGCTCGGACTCCCAGAAAACGTGCTCGAACGTATCTTTCACGAGAATAACACAAGCAGCGCCCGCCACCTTGGCTTCCGGTCAATTCACCGCCGCGTTCCCTTACAGGCCGAACAGCCTCTGCGGCGAGATGACGCGCTCGCGTTTCAGCCAATTCAGCGTGAAGATACGCGTCAGCCGCGACAATTCAGCCTGTCTTCTGGTTGGATCAAGGCAGAGTTGAAAGCGAAGCTGAAAAAGGAACAGAAACGACTCACTGAGGCCTGTCCCAATGCGTACTTCTCGCCGCGGTTTGTCGTTGTAGACGTGTAGGTGTGCCCGAGGATGCGTGATCATGGCGCACAAGACCTTGTCTACGTCATCCTGGCATAGCGACGCGCGATCAACCCGCACATCCCGCCCGTTGGGCACGAAAACGGACGATTCGATTCCGTATTGCCATTCAGAGGAATCCCCCCGCAGCATGGTGAAATCCGCACGCTCTGGCTGAATCTTGTACTTGCACAAGAAATCCAGACTACTGCATCCGATTTCCCCCAAGAATGACTCGCCGTATTGGTTTGGGAACTTAGAAAAAACCGGACTGTCAACGTATATTGGAATCGTCTGGTAAAAACAGGTAAGCCATGTTGCCCGTGTGCCAGCGTCGCTCGGCGCGAACGCGCTCCGTATTATGGCGTGCCATATGTGCGTGCGGCGGCGTTCTTCGGCGCTCATGTTCCCCGCCTCTCTCTCACGACGTTCAGCACATGCTGGAATCGACGCTCAGCCTCGTGAAGCGGTTCATCCTTTTTCAGAAGCGCGAGGTAGTCCAGGTCCGCCTGCACCTCGTCCGGCTTGAGACTGCCCAGCAGTTCGTCTTCCAAAATGTAGACCGACAGGAGTTGCCGCAGTTGCGGCCACTCCTGAAGACAAAGGGGCAGATCCTCCGTCCGCACCCACCACAGCATCTCGTACGGAACAAAGACATCCCGCCGCCTATCCAACTGGCGCAGGAATGGCTTATCGGGGGACTGCGGCAGCAGAATCGAGTAGATGGCATGGCCTTCCGCGTCAGTTAGTGCGGCGAACAACCCGGCCAGACGCTCTCCTTCTGGCATTGCCCCCAAATCAATACTGACGACAGGCGAAAACCCCATTTCGCTCGCCTTGCCGACCAGATAGTCCCGCGCGGTCTCCATGACCAATGGCTCGCGATAGGCGATGAGCACACGGTCGCAGCGATCCGCCGAGAATAGCGCGGCGGCAACGGTGTCGAGCAATTCTACGATATTCAGAACGTCCATGGAAGAAGAGGAAGAAGCGATCTCACTCAATACTTCGGCGCTGGACTTGTACGAAGCGTCGAAGTCCAGACCATACGGACTCACGCCATGCCTCTCCGCCCACCTCTTGATTGCCGCCATCTCGGGACTCTCCGGCAACACATCCGTGACAAGCTTGGCTGACAGGAGAAGCGGGTTCAACTGAGTGGGCCACTTGTCGTCATCCTCGGGCTTCGGCCCAAGAATCAGCCAGTTCTTGTACACCGCATCTGCTGCGGGCGTCAGCAGTCCGACACCGGTCACCAGGCCTGATCTGACGAACCCATCGCGATCCACGGCTGCAAAGATATCTTTGGGGATAGCACCGAAGGGGAGGTATAGATAGTCGTCGCGCACACGCCGGCATGCATAGCCAAACGCGTCTTCCTTGGGCATTCGCTTCGCTCCTCTTGCGTAGTCGTAAGCCATGAGGAGCCGCAGCGCCTGGCGCGGGTTCCCTCCGGAGAACCGAGCAACTGCCGGCAAGACATCCCGCCTTCCTGCCTCGTACACACCCAGCCGCCTTAGCAAAAGGTCGACAATCGTACTCTCCTCGAACGGCGAGACATACAGGCGGGGCACCCTCTGCCACTTCCACTCGTCACCGAATAGATGCACGACGTTCACTTCGAACAAGGTCTTGAACTCGGCGAGCAGATCCAACACAGGGGCCAACGACTGCATGTCTGGCGTCCCAGGCGCGAACTTGTCCACGCCCTCGCAGAAGATGCGCAACGGACGCCCGGACTTCTCCTCAAGTGCCCTGAGTATTGCCTTGCATTGCCTCTCCACCAGTCCCGCGCGTTTGGCGATGCGGGACTGGACGGCACTCAAGCGATCGTTTTCGGCCATCGACTTGGGGAAGCTGGTCAGCAAACGGGCGACGGCTGACCAGTCGCCAGTCTTGTCTTCCGGACAGTCGGAAGGGGCAAACCCATCCGGGATCGCGACGTCATCACGCAAAGCGCGCTCAACGAGTCGTCCGAGAACGTAACCCCAGAAGCCCCCAGGGCTAAACGCCGGGGTCTCACGGTCAAACGCGAACAAGACGTCAGGTTTACACCCCTCACGAACTGTCAAGGCGCTCAAGAGAGTGGATTTCCCTACACCGATCTGGCCACCCAGTAGGAGTCCTTCTCGCTCCTCGCTGTTGTACCATTCGACAAGCCGTCCGATTTGTTCCGGACGAGCGTCGACATACAGCAACGACAGTTCTTCCGGCGTCTGGAGCGCAAGGCCCTCGTCGAAGTTCACTCCGTTGGGCTGCCGCTTCACGGGTTTCTCCTGCTCTGCCGACGCATGTTCTCAACGGCCTGAACCAGGGCCGGGATGCGCCCCGACTTGGCCCATTCCGACCAGAACTCGATGGTGGCGCTCAGGGGTTTGATCGACGGCTCAGTGATGCGCACGCGACTTGGGAGCAAGACGGCATCGCCCACGATAAGCGCTTCCCCGATATCCAGCACCGGAAGCATGTCCATGAATCCTTCCAAACTGTCGGGCATCAGGCGCCTGACCTTCGCCTGGTCCTCACCGTTCGTGAGTCGTAACGCCACGAAGTTATTGCATTGACTCAGGATCGTATCGCTTACGTCCGAGGGCCGTTGGCTTACCACCAGCAGGGCGACACCGTACTTCCGTCCTTCCTTGGCAATCCGCTCGAAGTTCTCCAGCGCCCGTTTCTCCGGAGCATCCGCCTCTGCGCGTTGTGGCAGATAGAGGTGAGCCTCATCGCATACCAGCGCAATCGGCACCCGGCTCGGTTGCGGGGTCCAGAACTGAACCTGGTAGATCAGGCGGGCGACAAGCCCGACGATCACCGGGAGCACATCGGCCGGAACTTCCGAGAAGTCGATCACCTTGACGCGATGATTCTCCCCAGTCCAGTCCATCAACTGAGCGGCAATGCCGTGCAATGCCTCGTACGTGTGTAGGGCCGCTGGGGCTTGGAACAGAAAACCGTAACGTTTATCGTTGAGTTTCGCCCCCAAGCGGACAAGCAACCGGCTGAACTGGCCAAAGAACTTGCCCTGTTTCAAGCCCCGTGCTCCTTGGTCCATTTCGTCGTTTAGTTCCGTGAGCGCCGTCACGACCTCTTCGATAGAGAACGGCACCGGTGCATTGATCGTCAACGCCGAGATGACGTCGTGCTTACCGGACGCTTCCAATCTTTGGCGCTTAGATGCCAGGACCTGATCCTGAAACACCATGACCTGGTTGTGAGCGCTGAACTCAGAGCGGTCGATGAACATCGCCTGCAATTCTTCCGAGTTCAGCAGCCAGTATGGAAGATACAGCAGAGACGGGTCTTTCTTCCCGATGTCGTCAGGCCCCGCGACCCGGAGATGCGTAGCGTACGACAGATTCGCATACTCCCCGTGCAGGTCGAATACCACGAGATTGGCCGACGGAAGATCCTTGGCCCGTTCGAGAATCGTCGCCACCGTCCATGACTTCCCGGAGCCGGTGCTGCCCAGTAATGCCGCATGCCGTTGAAAGAACTTGTCACCATCTACATAGGCCGTCGCTTTCGGGTCCAGCGTGTAGACACCGAGGTCGAGGGCTTTCGACGATTCCGCCGACCTGGATAGTAAGCCCATGAAGCGCTGCAATTCATTGTCTTCCAAGGCATAGCACCACGCGTCTATATCCGGCACATCGATGAAAGATCGCGAGAAGACGTTCAGCTTTATCCCCACTTTCGCGCGCACGCTCCCAACGAGGACGACGACCACCGAGTTGATCTCCCGCTCCAAGAGCGTTTCCGGCAACTCGCCTGCGGACTTCTTGACGTCACCCTCTTTGCGTTCGGGCTCGGCCAGCGCACGCTGAACGCGATCCACCATGGCGATCAGCCACTCCTCGACGGGATTGGAGGTCCTTATCGCCACCAGTTTCCCCACATGTGCATGGGTCAACCGGGCGGGTTCGACGTTAAGTGTTACGCGTCGCGTATCCACGGCAACCACCCGCCCCAGAAGGGCGGGACTCTTCTCCGAAAAATCAAAAATAGACATGCTCGTTCCTCCTACATCACGCTTTTCGTAAATTCCACGATTTTCCACAAGTCTTGACCTTCACACACCAACGGCGCACCTTCGGTTCCCGGCCCGACGACGATAGTTCCCAGCTTGCCACCGCTCGGATCCTGACACACGGCCCAGAGGTCTGAACTGCTGCGAATCCAGGTCTCGATTTTCTGCGACCAGTCCCTTGTCACGATGATCCCAGAACATCCTTGATCGACGAGTCTCTTCCTTATGCCGTTATGAATGTGATCATCATTGAATCCATATCCAACCATCAAGAACGAGCTTGCGCCTGCTATCGCTGCGTCTGCCTCTGCGAACCAATCCCGATTCTTCCCCGCTTCCTGGAACTTTCCACCGCCTGGCGTGATCATCGCACGCCGCCACTCCGCGGGGGGTCCCTCTCTGTCGATCATGCGGTCACAACGCAGCAGACGCGTTTCGTCATTGTCCCTAAACCAGTTGATTGATCCGTGGACCTTGTGGAGTCGGACATGTGGCATAAAGCGTGGCGTGTCTGTATATGATCTACCTCTGGGTTCGCGGGTCATCTTCAGCATCGAGTTACGCGCCGCGCCCCAGTCCCGGCGGCACATACTGCCCGTTGTGAAACCGTCCGTCCACGGTACTTCCAATGCATCGCAACAATGTTCAACGAGCATGTCGTAGTTCGGTGTCACGATGTGCTGAACCGGATTGGTGGGCGGCAAGCCGTCAACCAGTTTCCTCAATAAATCGTGCAGCGGCGCAGTCTCCTCGCCAGTGGCGATGCGCCAAGCCCAGTCCCGGTCCACGGAGGCCACGAACGCGCCCGTGGCCGTGACGATGCGTTCCTTCAGCCCCGTGTCCGTAACCGCATTAAAAGCTTCTTCCAGTCCTTTCCCGTCGGCCAGACTCGATAGAACCTGCTTCCATTGCTCAGCGTCCGAGCCGTTGCCGGGTTGGACCGTTCGGTGCAGTTGTTCGGCCAACTCAAACATTCCAAAGCGCGGGTCAAGAGCGCACGACGCTCCAGTCCCGACCACAAGGACCGGGTGTTTCTTCAGAATACGCTGAAGTTCCTGAAATGCCTTATCCAAATCTAAGTTCATCGTCTCATGCCGCCCCTGGACGCCAGCCCATCACATAAATTAGGGACAGCGCCCATTTTCATACATAGAGCTTCACGGCGGCCAAGGTCTTCAATTCCCGGCTGAAACTGATTTCATCCGTCTTCTCTGCCAAGAGGACCTTTTTCGGTACCTCGATGACGATCTGTCTCGTCGCCATTGACAATTCCTATAAAATGGTTAGACGGCTGCTCTACTCACGTGAACCTTCTCAGCCCCCTCCGGACTTCCGAGCCGTCCCCTTGCCCTCCTCGACCGCCTTCCTGATTCTGGCCACGCATCGGCCAGGATTCTTGGCAAGTTGACATTCCCAGATGCGTATCACTTTCCATCCTTCTTGCCGCAGGAGGCGGGTAGTCTTACGGTCTCGCGTTTGATTCGCTTCGATTTTCTCACGCCACTCCTTCGCGTTGGTCCTTGGCGTGACGTTTCTTCCGCAGTCGTGACCGTGCCAAAAACACCCGTCAACGAACACAACAATCTTGATCTTCGGCCACACAAAGTCCGGGCGTCCGGAAAGAGGCTGGTGCCTACGCCATCCGCTCAGGCCCGCCGCCCGAAGCAATGATACAAGGCGCTTCTCCGTCGTCTCGTTCCCAGTGCTGCGCACGCGGGACATGAGCTCACCACGGGATAACCCGCCAAACGTCGTGCGCTCCCTTAGAGCGTTGCCCGGCCACCGGCTCATCGTTTGGCACCGTCCTTCCAGTAGTCGCGTTTATTGATGGTGGCCAAGACTTCCTTTGCGACCAGTTTTGCGTACAGCGGCGGAACTGCGTTACCGATCAGGTCACACACAGCGTCCATTTGGTCGGTGACGAAGCGATACCTCTCGGGGAAAGTCTGGAGGAGCGCCGCTTCGCGAACGGAAATAGTGTATCGGCGTTTGTCCGGGTGCCCAAATCTCCCCTTGCACGGGGTCGTGCATCCACCCGTGATGGTGGGTGACGCTTGGTCCCACACCATCCTGCCGTACACGTTCGTGAAGCCGTCGTATCCGTTCCGATGGCACTGGGGTCGCACCGACTCGTCAATCTTCAGCCATGTCTGTCCGGGTTCCGCCGCTTTGAGGCGCTCTTTGGTTTGCGGCTGAAGGTCTCGCACCACGTGCCAGTTGTGTGACCGCGGACCGCCGTTGCCGAGCGCGGTCTTCAGCGTGACCGGCGCTCCCATGTGGCCGATGGTTTCTCTCACCGTTGTCCACGGCGCCAAGCCGGAACCGTGCTTCGGTAATCGAGCGTGTGACGGCTGGGGGAAGGCAACGCTAAAACCGCGCCCGGCCAGAAGAACCAGGCGTCGCCGGGATTGCGGAATCCCAAAATTCGCCATCTGCTCGACGCGCCATTCGTCTTGGTATCCAAGCCGCCGCAGGACTGTCAGAAACTCTTCGAAGATGGGCTTCCCCCGATCAACGAGGCCGGGAACGTTCTCCATCATGATCGCCTCGGGCCGAATCTCCTCGATGAGTTCGGCCATCACGAGCAGAAGCTCGTTGCGCGGGTCTTCCCGCTTGTACTTGGATGTCAGGGAACAGAACCCCTGGCAGGGGGCGCATCCGGCCAAGAGAGAGATGTGTTTGCTACCGGCGACCCGTAGGAGCTCCTTGGCGGACACCTCACGGATGTCTTTTTCGATCAATCGGGTGACACGGTTATTCCATCTGTACGTCCGTGCAGAGATGGGGTCGATCTCTACTGCCGCTACCACATCGAACCCCGCATCGCGGAGACCTTTGGTAAGACCACCGCACCCGGCGAACAGGTCTATGGCTATGGGTTTTGCTGTCATCACTTTTTCATCATCGCTTTTTTCTTGCGCGTTACTTTCTTGCTGGCCTTGCGCTTCCGGTCACTGGTCGAAGGTAAGTCGGTTGCGGCATCATCGGCGGACAGTCCTTTCATTCTCGGGTCATCGGAAGGAGCGCGCATTTTCACGACATCCAGGAATTCTTTGTGCATCGCTTCAGTCGTTGTCAGCAGGTTCCCCCAAGTGCGAATGTCGAACACTCCTGCATCCTGGCCAGCTTTGCCGTGTCCCTCGTCTCCCTGACGAACCCGGTCCGCGATCAGCAAACCTTTCACCAAGGCCCTTTTGTGAGCGGGATCCGTGGATTCCTCTTGCAGTTTTCGCCGCAGAAACAGCACGTAGTCACGCAGCTGATCGAATTCCTTCCGTCCTACGAGGTCGCCAGGGCGTTTCACTTCGACCACGTGAGCCGTCTGATAGAGGTCTCCGAGGCAGAAAAAGTCAAGGCGTCTAGCCCCCTCGCCCTTTCCTGAAGGCTGGATTTTGAACTTGTCTCGGATGAGCCCATCCAGGGACTGCTCGTGAACGAGCATCGTCCACTTCGGGTCAATCAACCATGGATGGTCCCTGACGTAGTCCTGCATGTTGGGTTTTTCAGGGACCTTGTCCTTAATCATCTGCGCAAACTTTCGGATGATCTCGACGCGACCCTTGACGAGGTGTGCTGTGTTCACCGCCTCGATGATGTCCCACTCGGATAGGACCTCCGAGAACTGAGCGACATCGTCAGTGGAAGCGGTGTTCAATCGACGTATGGCGTCGAGGAAACTTCGGTTCGTCAGCGCGTTGTAGGCAAACTCGACCAGTTCGTCGGCGATGTCCTTGCCTTCCTTGTCCTTGTCCAGTTGAGGAATGGCACAGATTCGGTCAACGACCGCCTGGAATATTTTTCGTTCCTTCTCGGGCAACTTCTCCGCTAGCTCGAGATACTGGACGATCTTCGGGCTCTTGGCCTTTGCTTCACGGCGCTTGTCCGTCCACGATTCCAGTAGCTCCCGTATTTTTTTGCGCCCCCAATCCCTGAGAGGAACGGCCGTGGGGTCTTCCCACCGGATAGTGCCTCTGTCGGTGGCGATGAGGTCAACGCTTTCGTCGAGGAAATCCGCCTTTACTTCACCCGTTAGATACTGCATCCCGTGTTGGCCCCAAACGCCGCCGCTCAGGTCGAAAAACCAAGGCGTCTGCGCCAGCTTGCCGCGCACGTAAACCACGAAGCCGCGTTGTTCCTCATCGGGAATCGTTTCCTTGCAAAAGCCCGCCCACCACTGAATCTGCTGGCCGTTGCCGAGATCTGTCGTCTCCCATGTCCCGGGCTTGTTGGGGACTCGAAACTGAAAGGGGATCTCCTGTCGTGAGATTACCTTTTCGTTCAAATGGACCGTGAAGTTCTTATCCAAGATGAGGAGCCTACGCGCCAGGCCACGCTTGAACTCCTCCTCGTCGATTGCACGGCTGATTTTCAACTGCGTTAGTCCCACAGTCGTACCAGGCTTTCCCCCAGTTCTTGTGCCGTCTCCGGACAGTGTTTCCGGCTCGTATCCTTGCTCATCGGCAAAGTTCGGGCTCTTCGTTAGGGCAATGAAATCCAATGCGAAGTGGGCAACCTGTTTGTCCTTTAGGGTGCGGATGTCAATTCGCTCAGCAATTCCGAATCCCGCAAGTTTGCCAATGCCCTTTCGCCCTTGAACTTTTCGGGGCTTGAGGCCGTTGTACGCCTTGGTCCACTCACTTTCGCCTGATCGGCGATTCCTGCCGACGGACAAATAATGCGAGTTGCATTCTTCGAAGCTCATCCCGTGTCCGTCGTCTTTGACGATGATCTCATCGGTCTGCTGTATTGGGCGGCCCGTGGGAAGCGTGATCCACACGTTCTTCGCCATAGCGTCGTAGGCGTTGGAAATCAGTTCGGAAATGGCCGGAACCGCGCCGGAGTACATCTGCAAGCCGAGGTGCTTGAAGAGTTGCCCGGCGACGGTCATCTTGTATTGGCGTTGCCCGGTCTGCTTTGTGGTCCGCTTCCGCGCCATGGCTAAAGCTCCTACTTAAACGTCTTTTCCCGGATCGATGGGGGCATGGCAGCGTTGTTTTACCATGCGAATATGATAGCCACCTTATTTCCGGTTGAAATATACACTATTTTCGCGTTTCTTGAATCACATATTTCAGGAAGAAGCAAACGCGATCATTCACCAAAATCATTCAAGGGACTGCGGCGGGAGGAGTAGCGATGGATCATACGCCGTCTCCTTCCACGGCCCCCAGAAGGAGATGGGCCGCCTCAACGTCCTTTTTCCAGTGCGTCATCGCCGGGGAGGGCTTCTGGGAAAGATAGTTCAGCAAGGCGATGATCATCTGCCGACGGTCCCAGTAATTGGGGATCTCCTGCTTGAGATAATCCAACCCCGGTCGCGGATCATCCTCCTCGGCGGTCTTGTACACGGCAAAGAGGATCTGTCGCAACAGCGATCCGGCAAACCCCTCGCCGGAAAGATCACGCCCCTTGAGCTCATCAGGCGTCTTCAGGCGGGTCTGGTTGGCGGCGCCGCTGCCGAGCAGGCCCCGGTAATCGCGAATGCCGAAGCCCCGCGCGAACTCCTGATAGACGCCGTCGCGGTATTCCCCGTGGGCCTCAATCTCGACGCCCTTGATATAAAAACGCTCCTCCGGCAGGAGGCGCTTCCAAATACCACTGTCCAGACCATCGGGGACGAGAAAATCGGAGGCGATCCGGACGGCGCTGGTGATCATGTCTGTCAGCGGCGACGACTCCCCGGCCCTGCGGACCCGCCGGAGCTCGCGCTCGACGTCGATGTCCTCGATGGCGCTGTAGGCCGTGACGACCCGCAGGGCTGCTGCGTAGGCCGCCAACTGGTAGTCCGAGTCGCCGAAATTCGGATCTTCCTTGTCGTCGATTTCCAGCATGGTCCTGAGCTGCCGCTGGACCTCGGCCTGGACGTCCGGGTAGATGTCGGACCGGTCTCCCCGGAGGGTCTCCTTCCGCTTGCGGAGGATGAGAAGAACCGTCCCCTGGACGTATTTCCCCGTCCGGAAGGAGGTGTCCGTTTCCGTCGCGATGGTCCACGCCGCCGTCACCCTCAGCCCCGCCGACCAGAGAATGAGGGCCAAATCGGCCCAGACATCCACGTCCTGGTGGGTGAACATGACGATCTGCAGGCCGTTGTCGGGCATGTTCTCTGCCAGACGGCGATAGCACTCCACCATGGCGATCCGGAAGTTTTCATCCGCCCCCTTCACGGCCAAGGCGCGCTTGCTGTCGGCGTACCACTCGGGAAAGATGACGGGCAGGCGCTTTTCGTACCAGGCCAGAAAGAGTTCGGAGAGCTCCTCATAGTTGACGGCGTCGGCATACGGAGGATCAGTGATCCAGAAGTCGGCAGCATGAGTCGTCGTTCGCGTGTCCTGGGGTACGACCTGCGAATCGGAACCGATATTCCTTTCTGGAAAGGTGAGAGGCCATGACGTCTTTAAAGCGCCATGCGCCCTGGTCGCATAGTTGGCCAGGGTATTCAATGCCTGATTGAAGTACGCTTGTGCCCCTTTTTCGTTCGCTGCACTGGAATCCCACCTGCACAATCGTGAGCACCAGTCCGCCATCCGCCCGATGCCGAGGAGAAGCGCCGCGCCTACCAGTTGGGTCTTCGCAGTCTGGGCCGCCAATTCCTGAAACAACCCGATCATCAGCAACTGCCGGGGATTGTAGAGATGATGCCAGTGGGTCCAGCCGCGTTCACGAATCGGTTGATCCGTATTGTAACCCGATTCGATTTTCCGGCGGGGGATGAATCCTTTGGCCTGCCAGTCCGAGAAGCGCTCCTTCAGCAGGCGCAGAACCTCGACCTCCCGTTTCAGATCGGCCGGCGTCGGCGCCCGATAACATTTCTCGCCCGTTTCCGGGTCCACCCAGCGGATGCAGTAGAGGCGCTCCTGGAGGGCGTCGTCCGGTCGCGGAACAAGATCCTCGTTTTCCCAGAGCCGCAGTCCCTCGCGGCCTCTGATTTCGTTGAAGGGTATGGCGGTTCGCATCTCCGGCGGGATCAGGTTTTCCTCCTTGTCCACGGGGCAACGGATGCCATTCGTTGCCGTCCCTTCCAACTTGATTTTCTCCATCTCTTCGGGGCTTGTGTCCTGGACGATCTCGATCATGAAGGATTTTGTGGTTTTATCGGGAATCAGCCGGGCGATGGTCTTCGTCTTCTGGCCGATGATCCAGGAGGGAGCCAGGGGAACCCGCCAACCCGTCACGGGGTCCGTCGCCTCGATGCAGTAGAGGTAATAGTCGGCCTTCCATCCCTTTCCGATGGTCTCCCCCAAGGTTTCGTCCTGCCATCCCTCGTCGTTCCGTTCGATCCCCCAGGCCTCGATCTGATGCCCCGCGGCGTCATAGACCTGCTTCTGAACCTTCCGGATCTCCTTCGCCGTCTCCGCGCCGCCGCCGATAAGATGAATGGCCGCCCAGGTCAGGAGGGCGCTTACGGGGCTGAGGTCCGTCCCATAGACGTCGCATCCCATGACCGCGGCCTCGAAGGGGACGCTACCCCCGCCGCAGAAGGCATCGCCGACGCGGGGAGGATGGCCGAAGCGCCTCCTGCCCAGTTCATTGACCAGTTCCGGGAGGCTCTGCACCTCCGTTCCCAGGTGGGCGTTGATTTCCTGCCAGGCCGCTTCCGAGGGACCAGCGATCTCTTCCGGTCGCATGCAATAGGTGAGTTTCTTGTCGTAACCCATCCGGTTGAAAGCACGCCGCTGCATGTGTGCCCGGTCTTCTCTGGTTGCCGATTTCTTCCACTGCCACTTATTAACTTTCCGGGTGAAGTAGAATTCCCTTTCCGTATCGGTGGCATGCTCGTAGACCTCCGCTGCGGGAATATTTCCCCGCAGCCGATTCCAAAGACCTTCCTCATCCATCGTCATTAGCTTCAGGAAGATCACCCGATCCTTCTTCGGGTCGGTGGAGGCGGGCAGGAGCAGCCCCAGTATGGCCGCCCGGACGAGAACGAGGGGCTTGCGGCCCCACCATTTGCCGAGGCCCGTAAGGGTCTGGCTGTTGTTGGACTTCCGCTCCTTGTAGCTTTCCTTGGAGAGCTTGCTGACGGGAAACTGGGTTTCGATGAAGGTCGGATCGTTCATGCCTGTCTCTATGACTCCTCGAAGAGGGGAAACTGGGAGCTTTTCCTGAGGGCGGCTTTCTTCTTTCTTTTCGCGCCAGAAGCCGGAGCGGCGCTTCCCGCCTTCGGCGCATCCTCTCTCCGGGGCAATGGGATGGGGTCGGGTTCTTCCACGAAGCGCTCGCCAGGGATCTCCGGGATGGGGTTTTCCGAGAAGGCGATCTTGATCGCCTTGCGCCAGCCCCGGTCCTTCCCCATTTCCGCCTTGGTAAAGGTGGCGTTGACGGTCGTGTAGAGCCACCAGCGCTCCTCCGGCTCCAGGCCGGTCCAGTTGGCGATGACGTTGGGGATGAGGCTCTCGTCCATATCCTCCACCGCCCAGGCCAGGAGGGTCAGCTCTTTGCCGAAATGGGGGGGCAGGATATTCGGCTGGTCCGTTTTCCAGGAGACGGAGCGATGGCCGCCGGACCGGATCTTGTTGTTGAACTGACCCCTGGCCGCTTCCGCAATCCGCCCCCAGCGGTAGCGATCCAGGCGAACCTTGACGAGCGACGGCCTGGCGGCATCGGCGTCAAGCTCATCGTTCCATTCGAAACGCTCCTCAATGGTCACGGGATCTTCTGCCCTATCCGGGAAGATGACGGCGAAATGGTGTGCCGATTCTCCCGGGTCGAAGCCGAAGCCGATAAACTGGCGTTTTCTGCGGACCATCATCACTGGCGCACTTCCCCTTCTTTGAGCTCCGTCTTCAGATCGGCGACCATATCGAGAAGCTGCTGTCCCGAATCGAATTTCAGGCTGCCGATATCGATGGTGAGGACCCCTTCGGGGATGAACTCCTTGAGGAGGTCGGCGCCATGTTCAAAGCGCCCGACGGCATGGAAGGCGTCGTCCGGGGTGTTTAGCTCGATCCAGCGGGCGTCTTTGGCGATGGTCAGGCGGGCGCCCCCCAGCTCCGCGCCGTGTTTCTTGGCGGCCTCCAGAAACTGGTAGGTTTCTCCCGTCGAATCCCTCTTGAAACCGCGCTTCCAGACAGCGGCCCGGGCGCGGTCAATGGTTGCCGCGGGATCGACCTTTCCCTGCGGCGCGGGAATGTTGACTGCCGGGGATTTGACGCCTTCCCCTTCGGCGACGGCGAGGATCACCCGGCAATCCGCCGGGATCTCAAAGGGCTTGGCATAGGGGACGCCGCTGGTCTCGACGCCGGAGCCGTCGGTGGTAAAGCGGATCTTCCCGTCGGGCAGGGCCTTGAGTTCGCATTTGCGTTTCGTTCCCTCCTGGTAGAAGCGGTGCTTGATGAAGATGGCGTTGGTCCAGGATAACGGCTCCCCGGTGGCGTGCGCGCCCTTGGAATCGATGCAGAGGAAGGAGAGCTTCAGATCCCTGGTCTTGATGTCGTATTCGTCCAGCTTCTTGGAGGAGACGGTCGCCGCTCCCTCTGTTTCCATGTAAACCGTATCGCCGTTCTGGGGCCGGATGCGCAGGGTCGCCTGGCCGGTTTCATTGTCACGGCTCAAGACCTGGATCTGGACGGAGGTGGCCGGTTTTTCAAAGGGACCCCGCGTGATGTACCCCATCATCTCCCGCCAGATGTCCCGTTTGACCAGTTCATCCTTCAAATTGTCGAGGGCGTCGGGATGATGCCAGACCCAGGAGGGGTCGGAGGCGGCCCGCTGCCGGATCGCGCTCCAGGCGACCTCCTTGGCGCTTTCGGGCCAGAGCTTGCTTTCCACGCGGTTCCGGAAATTGCCGTCGGCGGCGATCTCGGTCGTGTATTT
>CAKKSJ010000158.1 GCA_919902965.1 Burkholderiales bacterium | reverse complement strand
CTCGAACCGTCGAAGCTGTTGTTCACCTGGGTGCCGGTCGAATCGAGGTCGTCATAGTTGCGGTTCTGCGCCGTGGTGCGCAGATGCGACAGCCCCAGGCGCCAGGCCGTGCTCGCGCCAATGTCGTCGCCCAGACGCGCGAACAGATTGCCTGCGCCGGCTCCGTTCTTGTCGCGGTTCGTGCCCGGGAACGCGCGGCCGCGGCCGATTTCCGCGCCGAATTCGACAAAGGTGTCGGTCGGTGCGACCCATTTCAACTGCACGCCGTCGTCCGCAAGCTGATTGCCGAGAAACACCTTATTGGCGAGCGGTGCATCGATGAAGTCCCAGGCATGCGCATGGATTTCGTTCTGATAGCCTACGCTGGAGAAGAAGCGCCCGGCTTTGATGCCCAGCCCATGCGACAAGCCGATGCCCTGGATGTACCCCTCCTCCACGCCAATGCTGTCGTCGGAGCCGAGCGCGGCGATCAGCGTGCCGCGGAAATTCGAATCGATATTGGCGCTGAAGACGAGTTCGGTTTCGGCCAGGCTCAGGCCGCGGCTGCCCGGACCCACTTCGCCTCCCGTTGGGGTGAACCCGGTAATCTGATGACGCGCCGGATCTTGCGACAGATTGGCGAGTACGCCATTGAGGATCAGCGAAACCGCGGGGTTGAATGCATTCTCTCCCGCCGGCCGGGTATTCGCGGATAGGGCGGCGGCCTCGGCGCTGACCGCGCTCTCCTGCGCCTTGCCCGCCACCGCCTCCGCCTGCTTGAGTCGCTGCTCGAGCGCGTCGATGCGCTTTTCGTATTCCTGTTTAATCTGCCGGACCTGCTCGCGCAGTTCCTTTATTTCGGCATCCGTCACGGCTCGCGCCATGCCCGGCCCTGCCAGTGCAGCGGCCGCCGCGGCCGCGATGAATGTTCGTTTGATCACGTCTCGATTCCTTTGCGCAATTCGCCCGGAATGGGCATGAGCCCGCGCGGCCGGCGGCCGTGGGGGCGCGAAACAAGCTGGGGAAGCTAGACGGCGCGCGGCGGGGCGCGCGAGGGAAGGCGGTAGACGGCGCGCGCCTGCGACTGGGTGGGAACCCAGCTTGCGCGCTCTGATTGAAGAAAGTCGAAATCCTGCAGCGCGACCGTCGCGATCAACGCGCTGTCTATGGCATGGAAGGCGACGCACTGCTCGGCGGGGTGCGAAACCGGCTTGCCCTTGTGCAGCTGCGCCAGTTCGTTCTGCGCATGCGCCAGCGCATGCAGCTGCGCCGCCTGCTGCGCGAACAGCACCACGAACGCGAGCAACAGGTACTTAAGCGTGCGCGCGCCTTGATCTAATAAAATCGACATGGGCGGATGGGGGTTCAGAATTCTTTTTCCAGACCAGCCTGTTTCAACACTGCATTCGCCGTGTGGCGTGACTTTATCTTGCTATCGACGGTAAAGTTTATGCCAGAGATTGGGCTATGCCATATTTCGTGATCGCCCTTACCTTGGCGAACCTTCTTGCATTTGGCCGCTGCCAGGATTTTCTTCAGTTTGGCGGCGTAGTCAGCCACCTGAGTCTATGCCGCTTTTCGATATGCAATAGCGGTTAGTTCGCTGTTGAGCTGAAACAATATCTTGTCGTCACCATCGGGAAAGCCGTTGGCATCCAAAAGCTCAGGAATAATTACCTTCAACTTTTTGACCAGGGCATCCATGTTCTCTGCCTCTGTCACCAGACCTGAAACATCGTTGCTGGTCGCAACCCACACCTTTGCCTCGTCGTCCCAGGTTGCATTGACGATCAAAGGCTTTGACTTTTTCATGCCCACCCCCGACTTGACATCGCTTTGGCCGCACATACATGCAACCCTCCCGGCATTGCACCGAGTTTGATCAAGTATAGGGTAAGTTAGTTCCTTTGTGCAATGGACTGAATTAGAATTGGCGAGCGGTCGAACGAGGGGCGCCATGAAACGATTTCTTGTTTCTTTACTCTTTGTATTGATAAGCGGCACCGTGCTCGGACAGGGCGCCGATGTCGCGCTAGTCAATGTGGTCTCCGGTGACGTTACCTATGTGCCGCAGGCGGGCACACCCGGCAAGGTGCAGCCGTTCATGAAGTTGCGGGATGGCGACCGCATCGATGTCGCGGCTGGAGCTCAAGTACGTATCGTATTCCTCGAGGGCGCGCGCCAGGAGCTCTGGGCCGGCCCGTCAAGCTTTCGAGCCGGAAAAACAGCGGCCGAAGCAATCTCGGGCAAGGCGGCGGAGACAACATATTTGCCGGCCGGTGTAGCGCAACGCATGGCTCGGGTTCCCGAGCTCATTCAATTCGCGAAACTGGGGGGCAGCCAACTGAGAGGCCTGACACGCCAGCAAAAGGCGAGCCTTGACCAGCAGACAACGCTCGCTCAGGCACGCGCCGCCTACGAAAAGATGCGAAAAGACGCGCCCGCCGATGACATCAGCCCTGAGCTTTATCTCTATGCCGCGCTGTACGAATTTCTCGTATATGGCGAGATGAAAGCGGTCGTCGCAGAGATGCGTCGCAAGCAACCGGATAACGAGGATGCCAAAGCACTTGATGCTTGGTTGACGAACCGAATGTCGCGCTAAAGGCGTCAGCCCGGCTGACGCCGGGATATTCCCGTGCCAGCCCTACTTCTCCCAGCCTGCATTGCCTTCCCCTACCACCACAAACGGCGCCCATAGCGCTGGGTGCGCAAACAGAGGCTTACCCGGTGTCTGCATTAGCGCCAGCATCGAGCGGCGCAATGCCTCTGCCTTCGAGAAACCTTTCGCTGACTCGTCGAACATCCGTGTCGTGAGCGCCACCGCCGCGTCCGAGCTCACCGCCCAGTGCGATACGAGCAGCGATCGCGCCCCGGCATAGAAGAACGCGCGCGCCAGCCCGGATAGGCCTTCCGCCCCCGGTGTGCCGTCCGGCGCCGCCGTGTTGCACGCCGAGAGCACTACCCAGTCGGCATCCAGCTTCAGTTGTGAAATCTCGCCCGCGGTCAGCAAGCCGTCATCGATTTCGCTTCCCTTTTCCGGCGGCGTGAGCACCAGCGCCGGTTCGGCAAGGCCCTTGAAATCGCCCGCCATCAGGCCGTGTGTCGCAAACGCGAGGTTGTGGTAGCGCGTTAGATCGGATTCTTTCACCGCGCGCTCCGTGGCCGCGGCACCGAGCCTTACCGACGCGGCGGGCGCTTTCAAGGCCGCGGCGATAGCGCGAAGTTCTCCGGCGGATTCGGGCAGTCGCGCAAGTTTTCTGACCTCGTTCGCGTCGGCCACCGCGCCGCGCGAGTAGAGCGCGGCGACATTCCGCTTGCGCGCGTCATCACCGCTGCCCTCCAGCACCGGATCGCCAAAACCGCTGAACGGCTCCTGCGAAGCGGGCATTTTCGCGAACTGCCGCAGCGCCCGCAATGAGCTCGCGGCGGGAAGCACCGTGACCGCGTACTTGTTCGCCAGCCAAGGCACCTGCGCCAGTTCCGCCAGCGAGGCAAGCGGCTTCGCCGGTGCTTCGGTCACCAGGACGCCCGGGGGCAGACTCTGCATTGCACCGTCAGGAATGAAGATCAGTTGCTTCGCCCCGGCGAGCAACGCCTCCGCAGGCGCGAGGATCTTTCGGTACAGTTCGTGCGCTGCGGCGACATCGAACGGCTGGGCAAGGATGCGCTCGGGTTCGTCCGCTCCGAGGTCAAGCCGCGTGCGCAGCTTCCGCGTCAGCGCCGCCAGTTCGCCGCGCGTGAGCGATAGCCGCTCGAACTGTGCCGCGTCGCGACGCAGCACCCACAGGAAGCTCTCCTCGCTCGATACGAGCAGCGCTGCCAGCGCCTCTTCGGCGCCGAGGAGCTTCTGCGCCTCGGCAAGCGCAAGCGGCCGCGGATTGGTCAACTCCCGATAGCGCGGGAACTCCTGCTCCATGCGCGCATCGAGCGCGACGAGCGCTTTCTTCGCCGCATCAGCCTCGGCGCGCAGCCGGGCTTCCGCCGCCGCGTCGCGGTCCCTGGGCGCGCGCGAGGCCGCCTGCACCAGACGCGTGTCGATCGCCTGCAGCCGCGCGATCGCATCCTGCCTGGTTCGTGCGAGTTGCGCCAGCGCGTCGCTCCCCGCCGCGTAGCGCCCGGCCATTTTCGCCACTTGTTCCGCCGTGTCGCTCGCGCGGGCGAGCTGCGCGACTTCCCACGCTTCCGCAGCGGCTTTCGCCTCGCCCGCGTGCGCGGCGTGCAGGAGGGCCACGTGCTGCTCGAATCCGTAGGAGCGTGTGCGCTGCTCGGTGAGCACCGCGCCACGCCCGCTTTCCTCCCGCGCCGCGAAGCGCGCGGCGAGGGACTGCGTCGCGCGCCGCGCCAGCGCCAAACCTTCCCCCCAACGCTTCTGCTTCCGATACAGCACCGCCAGGTTGTTCAACGTCGTCCCCACGCTCGGGTGATCCGCACCGAGCGCTTTCTCGCGAATCACCAAAGACCG
>CAKKSJ010000157.1 GCA_919902965.1 Burkholderiales bacterium | reverse complement strand
ACCGAGGAATCGAAGGCCATGCGTGTTTCAAGACTTGCAACGTGGGTGATGGCCGGGCTTTTCTGCCTGGCCGGGGCATCGGTGCTCTGGCAGGGACAAGCCTGGGCAGCAGACGCCGCCAAAGCGCCCGAGAAACAAATCGGCAATGCCGAGAACGACGTATGCCTGGGCTGTCACGGAAATGAAGGGTTTGAGATGCCCGGCGCGGACGGCAAAGCGCGCAATCTGCACGTGGTTTCGGATAAGTTCGGCAACAGCGTCCACGGGAAGCGGGTTTGCACCGAGTGTCACAAGGACATCACCGAAATTCCGCACAAGACCGGCATAACGCACAAAGTCAGCTGCGTCTCCTGTCATGAGGAATTGTGGGACAAGGCGAAGAAGGAAAACAAGACCCAGGAGAACGCGAAACTGGGAGTGGTAGCGCAGCAAATCGACAAGTTCATGAAGTCCGTCCACGCGCGCCCCAACAGGGACGACCAGTCGCACACCAACGCGACCTGCTACAACTGCCATGATCCGCATTACGTCTATCCCACCGGCAGTGCGGAACGCCAGCAATGGCGCCTGAATATACCGAATACCTGCGGCAAGTGCCATGAAGCACAGCGCATGCAATATGAGACTTCGGTGCACGGCAAGGAAGTGCTGCAGAACAAAAACCCCAACGCCGCCACCTGCTCTGACTGCCACACTACCCACGACGTCGAAAATACGGGCAAGGATAGCGCCAAACTCGCCATTACCAAGAACTGCGGCAACTGCCATCAGGGCAGCTTGAAGTCCTACACCGAAACCTATCACGGCCAGGTCAACAGGCTAGGCTATGCCTATACGGCCAAGTGCTTCGACTGCCACGGCAGTCATGGCATACAGCGCGTCGACAATCCGGATTCGTCAATCCATCCGGACAATCGCCTGAAAACCTGCCAGCAGTGCCACAAAGAAGCAACGCAGGGGTTCACCACCTTCGAGCCACACGGCACGAGCCACGATTTCAATCGCTATCCGTATATCTGGATAGCGTCGAAATTCATGATCCAGCTGCTGGTCGGCACCTTTGCCTTCTTCTGGACGCATACCGCGCTGTGGTTCTACCGCGAATACAAGGATCGCCAGGCGCGCAAGACGCGGCCGCATGTGCGTACCGAGGGAATGGACCTGAAAGGCAAGTATTTCCGGCGCTTCCCGCTGGTGTGGCGCATTGGCCACCTGTTTTTTGCGATGAGCCTGATGATTCTGACCCTGACGGGAATGACGGTGTTCTACGCCGACAGCGCCTGGGCGCCGGTGATCGTGAGTGCCCTGGGCGGACCGAAGGTGACGGCTCTCATACACCGGATATTCGCAGTGCTCTTCGCGAGCATATTCATCGGGCATCTGATCTATGTGGTGATGCGCCTGAGCAAGACCTGGCGGACCTTCCAGTGGTTCGGCCCCGACTCGTTTATTCCGCGCTGGCAGGACCTGTGGGACATCATCGCCATGTTCAAATGGTTCTTCGGCCTGGGCCCGCGGCCGGTGTTCGATCGCTGGACCTACTGGGAGAAGTTCGACTACTGGGCGCCGTTCTGGGGCGTGACCATCATCGGCATGAGCGGCCTCATGCTGTGGTTCCCGGAAATCACCGCCTCCTTCCTGCCCGGCTGGGTGTTCAACGTGGCGACGATATTCCATGGTGAAGAAGCGCTGCTGGCCGCCCTGTTCCTGTTCACGGTGCACTTTTTCAACAATCACTTCCGTCCGGATAAATTCCCGCTCGACGTGGTGATGTTCACCGGATCCGTGCCGCTGGAGGAGTTCAGGCACGAGCACACGGTGGAATACAACCGCCTGGTCGAAACCGGGGAGTTGTCGAAGTACCTGGTGGACGAACCGTCGCGGCCGATGGCCCTGGGCTCCAAGATCCTGGGCTTCACGCTGCTCGCATTCGGCCTGTTCCTGCTGGCCCTGGTGCTGACCGGATTCATCGGCAGCATGATGGGCTGACGCACCTGTCGCGAACGCCTCCGGCGAGATGCGCCCGCGTGCTGGCGAGCGCGGTCGCCCGGCTGTATTTCCGCTGCTTATCGGGCTAGAATGAAAGGGTGATAAGCGGTATATGAACAAGCTTTTACCCGTACACCCATGAACATTTGCTCAACCACCGGACGACAACCGATGAAATTTTCCATTCTTGGCGTAATCGCGCTATCGCTGACGCTGATAGGCTGCTCGGACAAACCGGCGCCGAGTGCGCCAGTCGCCGACGTCGCCGCAGGCAAGATCATCGCGGAGCGCGACTGCAAGACCTGCCATGGGGTCGATGGCAAGGGCGTTGCGCCGGCGATACCTAATCTGGCGGCGCAGCGCGCGCAATATCTATTCAATTCGCTGATGGAGTACAAGAACGGCCAGCGTTCCCATGCGGCCTTGAAAAACCTGGCCACCAGCATGAGCGAGGCGGACATGCGCAATGTAGCCGCCCACTTCGCCAGCCTGCCCCCTATCGCCAACCAGGCGGCGACCGACGTCAAACACTCCTCGCCTTATGAACAGGGCAAAGCAGCCGCTGCGGCCTGCGCAAAATGCCATGGCGAGGACGGCAACGCGACCATCCCCGGCACCCCCAGTCTGGCCGGCCAGCAGCCGCATTATCTGGTCGCCGCGATCCAGGAATACCACCAGGGCGAGCGTGCAAAAGACGCCATGCGCTCGAGTTTGCGCGAATCGGACAAGCTCGAACTGGAAAGCCTGGCGCTGTATTTCGCCGCCCAGACGCCGGTAAAGCGCGGCGCGCCGGCCGTCGGCGACCCAGTGGCGGGCGAACCCGGGACTGCGATGTGCGGCGGCTGCCACGGCGCGCGCGGGGTAAGCGTGGATGCTGCGACGCCCGGCCTGGCCGGCCAGGACGCCGAGTATCTGGTGAAGGCTACCAAAGCGTACAAGACGACGCGCAAGAACTGGGGGATGCAGCGTTATGTCGCCGGACTAAGCGACAAGGACATCGAGAATATCTCAGCGTATTACGCTACGCAGACGCCTAGAGCGGCCGACCAGGTGTCGACCTCCACCCAGGAACTGGCGGCGAAATGCGATCGTTGCCATGACCAGGAGGCAACAGCCACGATGGCCGCGCCAAAGATGAAGGGGCAGGATAAGGATTACCTGGTGATGGCGCTGAGAGCCTATCGTGACGACAAGCGCGAAAGCTCCACCATGCACCGGATGAGCTTCCCCTACAGCAACGCGATCATAGAAAGCCTCGCCTCATGGTACGCCAGCCAGCCGGCGAAGTAGGCACTATACGTCGCGACTCAAATCGCGCACCTACTGTTGCAGAGATGAGCCGTTGCGCGGATCCTCGATTGCGCACGGATGAAAAGCGTATCCGTACGCAATCGAGCATCTCGTATTAACCCCAACGCTGACTTAGTTTTTGCCAATAATCGTGTATTCCGTACGGAATACACGATTGGCGCGCGTCCCCCAGGAGGACTTGCTTCGCGGCGCAGCGCGCAATGATCGCTACACGCATGCGACAGTACTTATTGAGAATTACGTAACCGTATGACAACCACTTTGACCTTCATGCGTTATTC
>CAKKSJ010000156.1 GCA_919902965.1 Burkholderiales bacterium | reverse complement strand
GCCGGCTTTACCCGACTTTATCAACAACAGCGGATGCAGCAATGAGCAACGAATCCTTGTTCTCCAAAGCCCAGCAGTTCATTCCCGCCGGGGTCAATTCCCCGGTGCGGGCGTTTCGCGCCGTGGGCGGCGCGCCACGCTTTATTGCGCGCGCAGAGGGTGCCAGCATGTGGGACACCGAAAACCGGCGCTATATCGACTACATAGGCTCTTGGGGCGCGATGGTTGCGGGGCACGCCCATCCTGAGGTGGTGGCCGCAGTGTGCGCGGCCGCCAAGAAAGGCTTGTCTTTCGGCGCACCGACCGAAGCCGAAATTGAAATGGCCGAACTGCTATGCAAATTGCTGCCCGGCATGGACATGGTGCGCCTGGTCAGTTCGGGCACCGAAGCCACAATGACGGCATTGCGGCTGGCGCGTGGCTATACCGGTCGCAGCCGCGTGATCAAATTCGAAGGCTGCTATCACGGCCATGCCGACAGCCTGCTGGTGAAGGCCGGCTCGGGCGCGCTCACTTTCGGCCAGCCGAGTTCTTCCGGCGTTCCGCCCGAAATCGCCGCGCATACCCTGGTGCTCGACTACAACGATGCTGGGCAGCTGGAACGCTGTTTCGCCGAAAACGGCAAGGACATCGCCGCGGTGATCGTGGAGCCCGTCGTCGGCAATATGAACCTGATCGCGCCCAAGCCGGAATTCCTGCGCACCATGCGCGAGCTATGCAGCAAGCACGGCGCGGTGCTGATCCTGGACGAGGTAATGACAGGATTTCGCGTGGGTTTGGCCGGTGCACAGGGTCTTTACGGCATCCGGCCGGACCTCACCACGCTGGGAAAAGTCATCGGCGGCGGCATGCCGGTGGGCGCATTCGGCGGACGGCGCGAGATTATGCAGAAAATCGCCCCGCTCGGGCCGGTGTATCAGGCGGGCACGCTCTCGGGCAATCCGGTGGCGGTCGCGGCGGGTTTGGCGACCTTGAAGCTGGTGCAGGCGCCAGGCTTCTATGACAGGCTCGGCGCCAGCACGCGGACATTGACCGAAGGTCTGATCGCGGCGGCGAAAAAACACGGCGTGGTATTTTCGGCGCAAGCAGTTGGCGGCATGTTCGGAATTTATTTTCGCGCCGGCGCACCGCAAAGTTTCGCCGAGGTTATGCAATGCGACAAGGACGCGTTCAACCGTTTCTTCCACGCGATGCTCGAGCGCGGTGTGCACTTCGCGCCTTCGGCTTTTGAAGCAGGTTTCGTTTCAGCGGCTCACGGCGAAGCGGACATTGCGGCGACCGTCAATGCTGCTGACGCCGTGTTCGCCGCCATGAACGAATAGCCGGTAGATCTGAAACGGAGTTTCCCGGTGCCTCCCCGGGGTCTGGAAGGCATCCGCTAACCCTGACGCGGTCGCTTAACGCGGCTTCAGGTTGTCGCGAATTTCGCGCAGCAGCTTCACTTCCTCCGGCGGCTCGGCCGGCGCCGGGGGCGGAGCCGCCGCCTCAGCGCGCTTGAGTTTGTTGATCCAGCGCACCAGCATGAAAATGATGAACGCCAGAATGACAAAATTGAAGGCGATGGTAAAAAAGCTGCCATAGGCGAATACGGGTACCCCCGCTTTTTTCACGGCTTCGAGCGTCATTGCCGTACCGGGCGGAATATCTTTGAGCGCGAGGAAGTAGTTGGAGAAATCCAGCCCGCCCAGCACCCGTCCGACCACCGGCATAATCAGGTCGTTGACCACCGAATCGACGATCTTGCTGAACGCGGCGCCGATAATAACGCCCACCGCCAGGTCCATCACATTGCCCTTGAGCGCAAATTCCTTGAATTCCTTGAGCATGGCTAGGTTTCCTTTCGGGCATTAGGGTCGAAGATCCAGCAGCAGCGGCATGCACGGCGCGGGGACTATGGTCGCCTACAGCGATGGCTAGAGCAAGAACAGCGTCGCCAAGCCCAGAAAAATGAAAAACCCGCCGCTGTCGGTCATCGCCGTGATCATCACGCTCGAGCCCAGCGCCGGGTCGCGGCCCAGCTTGTCCAGGGCCAGCGGGATGAATACCCCCATTATCGCCGCCAGCACCAGGTTGAGCATCATCGCCGCCATCATCACCAGGCCGAGCGCCGGGTTGCCATAGATGCTGAAGGCGACCAGGCCGAGGATGCCGCCCCAGATGAGGCCGTTCAAGAACGCGACGCCGATTTCCTTGGTGAAGAGTATGCGCGCGTTCTGCAGTTGGCCCAGTGCGATCGAGCGCACGATCATGGTGATGGTCTGGTTGCCGGAGTTGCCGCCGATGCCTGCGACGATGGGCATGAGCGCCGCCAGCGCCACCAGCTTCTCGATCGAATTCTCGAAGGCGCCGATCACGCGCGAGGCGACAATGGCGGTCACCAGGTTGATCGCCAGCCAGGCCCAGCGGTTCTTAACGCTGTCCCAAACCGAGGAAAATATGTCTTCTTCCTCGCGCAGGCCGGCCTGCGCCAGCTGCTCGGCTTCGGTCCGGTCACGGATGTAATCCACCACGGCATTTACCGTTACCCGGCCGATCAGGCGGCCGGCATGATCGACTACCGCTGCCGAAACCAGATCGTAGCGCTCAAACGCCTGCGCCGCCTGCTGTGCCTGGTCGCCCGGGTGCAGTTTCAACACCTCGGCGGACATTGCGGCGCTGACCGTGACCTCGAGGTCGGTTACGATCAGCTTGCTGATCGGCAGCGCGCCTTTCAGACGCTGTGCACGGTCGACCACGAAAACCAGGTCGGTGTGGTCGGGCAGTTCGTCCAGGCGGCGCAAATACCGGGTCACGACCTCGAGTGTCACGTCCTCGCGCACGCTGACCATATCGAAAGCCATCAATGCGCCCACCGAATCCTCCGGATAGGACATGGCCGCGCGCAGCTGCTCGCGTTCCTCCGCCGGCAGCGACTGGAATACGTCCTCGAGTACGTCCTCGGGCAGGTCCGGCGCGAGATCGGCGATCTCGTCGGTATCGAGTTGCTCGGTCGCCGCGACCAGCTCCTCGCTGTCCATGCTTTCGATCAGCGTCTCGCGTACCGCATCGGAAACTTCGAGCAGGATTTCGCCGTCGCGCTCGGCCTTGACCAGGTCCCAGACGATCAGGCGTTCCTCGAGTGGCAGCGCTTCAAGCACAAAGGCGACGTCGGCGGGATGCAGCGCATGGAGCCTCGCGCGCAGCTCGTCGAGCAGCGGGCCGGGCAGGACTGCTGCGGCGGGTTCCGCGCCGCCGGACAGACTGCGTTCGGCGCCTGCTTCGGCATCCTGCTTCCGGTGCAGCAGTTCGCGGAGCTCGCGCAGCCTCTCCTGCAGGTCCTCGAGCTCCTTCTTGTGGCTGGTGTCGATCAATTTCGCCTCGGCCGGGGTGGCAATGCGGCTGCGCGCGCGCAGCCGATTCTAGCAGCCGGGGTATGATTGCAAAACCGGTTTCTGGATTTTTTCATCTATGGCTAAGGTACGCACGCGCGGCGGATCGGAACAGGACGTACGCCCAGTGGAGATCTGGGCCTGGGCGATGTACGACTTCGCCAATTCCGGTTACACCACGGTGGTGCTCACCGCGATCTTCAACGCTTACTTCGTCGCGGTCGTGGCCGGCGGCGCGCCTTGGGCGACCTTCGCCTGGACTGCCACCCTGTCGCTGTCTTACGCCCTGGTGATCGCCACCGCGCCGGTGATCGGCGCCTATGCCGATCTGCGCGCCAACAAGAAGCGGCTGCTGTTTTACACCACCGTCGGCTGCGTGCTTGGCACCGCGGCCCTGGCGTTCGCCGGGCCGGGAGACATTGCAGTCGCGGTGCTGTGCTTGGTCATTTCGAATTTCTTCTTTGGCACGGGCTGCGATCTGATCGCGGCATTCCTGCCGGAGCTGGCGCGCGGCAGGAACCTGGGCAGGGTATCGGGCTGGGGCTGGAGTCTGGGTTACATCGGCGGGCTGGTCACGCTGGGGGCATCCCTTGCCTACGTGTCCTGGGCGCAGGCGGCCGGCCAAACGGCTGCGCAGTTTGTTCCGGTGACCATGCTGATTACTGCGGCGCTGTTCGCGCTTGCCAGCCTGCCCACGTTCGCGCTGCTGCGCGAGCGCGCCACTGCGCAACCCTTGGCCTCAGGTGCGTCTCTGGTTGGCACGGCGTTCGCGCGCCTCGCCGACACCTTGCGCCACGCGGCCCGCTATCAGGATTTACGCCGCTTTCTCGTCTGCATCGTGTTCTACCAGGCCGGGGTGCAGACGGTGATCACCCTGGCGGCGATCTACGCCCAACAGGCGATGGGCTTCAACACCCGCGACACGCTCGTTCTGGTGCTGGTGGTGAACGTCACGGCCGCGTTGGGGGCGTTTTTCTTCGGCAGCGTGCAGGATCGTATCGGTCACGTTCCCACCATCGCGATCACGCTCGCTGGGTGGATCGCGACCGTATTGATCGCCTGGGCGGCCGATACGCGCCCGCTTTTCTGGGTTGCCGCCAACCTCGCCGGGCTGTGTCTGGGCGCGTCCCAGTCCGCTGGACGCGCGCTGGTGGCTTATTTGAGCCCCAAAGCGCGCCACGCCGAGTTCTTCGGCCTGTGGGGCCTGGCGACAAATCTGTCCTCCATTCTCGGTCCGCTCACCTATGGTACGGTGAGCTGGATATCGCAGGGCAATCACCGTCTCGCCATGCTTGTTACCGGTGTCTTTTTTGTTATTGGATTGCTGATCCTGCATGGGGTCGATGTACATCGCGGACGACGTGCAACGCTGAATCAGGATTGAACAAGGCGGCTGGCGGGCGCGTGCGGCGGCGGGCGCTCCCGGCCCTTATGGAAGTTGCGCCGAGGGCATGCGCGCGCGTATGGTTTCGCTATAGCGCTGCAGGAACTCGGAGTCGCGCCTGCGTTCGTAATAGAGCGGCCGCGGCAGCATCGCTGCCAGGCGCGCTGCCTGCTCCGCGTTCAGGCCGGCCGCGCTGATGCTGTAGTAATGCCGCGCTGCGGCTTCGGCGCCGAACACGCCTTCGCCCCACTCGGCGACGTTCAGGTAGATCTCCAGGATGCGCTCTTTGTCCATCAGCATCTCAAGCATCCAGGTGATTGCGGCTTCCTGTCCCTTGCGCCACAAGTTCTTTTCACCGGAGAGAAACAGGTTCTTGGCCAATTGCTGGCTGATGGTGGAGCCGCCAGCGACCACCCTTCCCCTGCGCTGGTTTTTCTCCAGGGCTTTCTGTATCCCTTCCCAGTCGAATCCGTCATGTTCGGAGAATTTGGCATCTTCTGCCACGATTACCGCGCGCTTCAATTCATCCGAGATGCGCGCATAGCTAGTCCAGCGCTGCTTCAGATCTGCTCCCGGGTTCTTTTCACGCAGCCGCTCCAACCGCGCCTGCATGAAGCTGGTGTTCTCGGGATTGTGTCCGACCCAGTACCAGATGTGCGCGGCAAACCAAGCCTGGTACAGCAGCAGGGCGATGAACAATACGCCCAGCGTGTAGCAAAACGATTTCCACAGGATTGCCAGCGAACGCTTGATCGCTTTAAGCATTTTGCAGCTGGCGTAGCTGCTTCAACACAGCAGCGCCGTCCGGTCGCAGGCCGCGCCAGACGAAAAACGATTCCACCGCCTGCTCCACCAACATGCCCAGGCCGTCTGCGAGCCGCGCCGCGCCCTGGCTGCGCGCAAAGGCGAGGAACGGCGTCTCAGCCTTGCCGTACATCATGTCGTAAGCAAGGGCGCCGCGGGCGAATACTCCCGGCGGCAGCGGTGGAAGCTCTCCTGCCAGGCTCGCAGAAGTGGCGTTGACGATCACATCGAATTGCCTGCCCGCAAGCGCAGCATAGTCACCCGCTTCGAGTGCGCCACCGAAGCTTCGCGCCAGGCGCTGCGCCTTGTCCGGCGTGCGGTTGGCAAGCGTCAATTGCGCCGGCTGCTGCTGGAGCAGCGGTTCGATTACCCCGCGCGCGGCGCCGCCGGCGCCCAGCAGCAGAATGCGCTGTCCAGACAGGACGCGGCCAAGATTTTGCGTCAGGTCGTTCACCAGACCGGCGCCATCGGTGTTATCGCCAAAAATCACGCCGCGCTCGAATTTGAGCGTGTTCACCGCCTGCGCGGCACTGGCGCGCTCGGACAGGAAAGCGGCGTAGCGAAACGCCGCGCCCTTGAACGGCAGTGTGACATTGAGTCCGCGACCGCCGCGGGTGCGGAAATCATTCGCGCTCGCGCAAAACGCGTCCTTGGGCGCCAGCAAGCGTCCGTACTCCAGGTCCTCCCCAGTTTGGCGTGCAAACGCGGCATGAATCAAGGGAGACTGGCTGTGGTCAACCGGGTTGCCGATGACGGCATATTGGTCCGGCATGGCGGAAAATCACTCCCCGAACAATTTGTCGCCCGGCGCAAAAGTCCAGGTGCGGGTGATGACGAGAATGTCAGTGTCGCGTTTGATATT
>CAKKSJ010000155.1 GCA_919902965.1 Burkholderiales bacterium | reverse complement strand
CCGGCCCAGGCAGTCCCGGTCCGGATCGGCCGCGGCGCGCGATTCAGGCATTGCATTTGATCTAGCGCAAACGCGCGTCGCTTCGTTGCAAAAGCGGGGGCCCGCGGCAGGCGGCGCTTGATCTGGCGCAAGTCTGTCCATTTTTGAAGAAATACTATTTTAAGGAGTGTGCGCAATGCGCCGCACAGCCGGAGGCGATCAAGGCATTTGCCTGTGTGCCCGGGCTGCGAGCGGCAGGCGCCTTGAGCTGTACGGAACGCATAATGAAGATGAACACCACAGTGCGCAATATTCCCGCCCGGCCGCGCGCGCCGGTCGCTTCCGCAATGCTCAACGAGCCGGTCCAGATCGGCCTGTGCAAGACCATCTGTCTGAGCTGCAACTTGCGCGATTTGTGCGTGCCCTGCTGCGCGCTGACGCGCTTGGAGAAGGACGCTGCCGAGCGCATGGTGTTCAGTCGCACGCGCGTGCGTCGGGGCGAACACCTTTATCGCTGCGGCGAGCGTTTTGGCGCCTTGTTTGGCGTGCGCTACGGCTTTTTCAAGAGCGTTTCGCTGCTCAAGGATGGCCGTGACCAGGTTACCGGCTACGCGATCGCAGGCGATGTCATGGGCGTAGACGGCATTGGGCCCGAGCGCTACGCCTGCAATACCGTCGCCCTGGAAGACAGCGAGGTCTGCGTGCTTCCCTTCGCCGGGCTGCTCGCGCTGGCGCAGGAAATTCCCAGCCTGCAGCGTCATTTTTACAAGATGATGAGCCGTGAAATCGTGCGCGAGCAGGGCGTGATGCTGCAGCTGGGTAGCATGAACGCAGAAGAACGCCTGGCGATGTTGCTGCTCGATCTGTCCAAACGCTTTGCCGCGCATGGCTGCTCATCGTCGGAATTCAATCTGCCCATGACGCGCGAAGAGGTCGGCAGCTATCTCGGTCTGAAACTCGCGACGGTCAGCCGCACTTTCTCCAAATTCCAGGACGATGGCTTGATCGCCGTACAGCAGAAATTCATCCGCATACGCGACCGCGTCCGCCTTGAACTGGTAATGGGCCGCGGACTCGTCTGACTTGCCAGGATGGGGATGGCGCCGCACAGCGCTAGGCTCCGGGATGCTGAACAATCGCTGCATAGCGCGGCCAGTTGCGCAGCCAGGTGCGTTCGATCAAAGGCATTGCCGCTGCGCCCACCAGGGCGGCAGCAACCGCAATCACCACCAGGCCCCGGCTCTGCAACCAATAGGCAAACGCGGCGAGCACGACTATCGCCGCAAAATCAAGCAGAACAATCGTGTTTTCGATCCGGTGAATATTGTAGGCGACCATGTTTTTGCAGTGGGGACACTGGATTTCCAGTTTGATCATGATCGTCTGGCTCAAACCGCGCCTGACGATGGCTTTTCTGCACACGGGGCAACGGTGGTCCATGCGGAATCCTGGCTAGAAGTTTTCCCCGAGGCGGGGCAGCTTGAGACCGCTGGCCGGCGGTCCGGCCAGTTCGAGCGTACCGCCTGTCTTCCAAATGCTCAACCGCGACATTAGAACACGCCCATGACCAGCCCCGTGGCCATCGCCGCGCCGATTTCGCGGCAGGACTGCAGGCCCGCCGTGCCGATCTGCTTCGGGCGCAGTATGTCCTGCGGCGATTGCGCATGGGTGCACAGGATCAGGGCTGGGGCGATCGCTTTCAAGCGCCAGCCGCTGGCGATGCGCTCGATTTGCCGCGCTGCATTTTGGCCGTCGCTGCCGGCGCACACCAGGCTTGCATAAGGGCGGCCGTTGATGCGCTCGAGCACCGCGTAATAGCTCCGGTCAAAAAAATCCTTCAGCATGCCGGAGATCGCCGCGAGGTTTTCCGGCGTGGCGAACAGGTAGCCGTCGGCGCCGAGCAGGTCGTTCGCGCCGGCATCGGGCGCGCGCAGCAGGCGCACCTGCAGCGCCGTTTCCGTAGCCGCGCCCGCGGCCGCTGCCTGCGCCATCTGCAGCGTGCCCCCGGTCATGCTGTGATAGACGATAAGCAGGGTTTTCATCGCGTCCGCCGCGCGGGGCGCTTCCCCGCGCTCAGTTCCCGGCCGCGATCTGGCGCAGCGCCTGTTCGAATACCTGGGCCGGCTGCCCGCCCTGAATCAGGTGGCGCTCGTTGATGATCACCGCCGGCACGGCGTTGATGCCCTGTTCGAGGTAGTAGCGCTGTTGCTTGCGCACGTCTTCGGCATATTCGTCCGAGGCAAGGATCTCCCCTGCCCGCGCGGCATCCAGGCCCACCTCGCCGGCGACGCGTATCAGCACCGCGTGCGCGCCCGGATTCTCCCCTTCGGTGAAATAAGCCGTGAACAGGGCGTGTTTCAGCGCCAGCTGGCGGCCATCCTGCTCCGCCCAGTGCAGCAGCCGGTGGGCGTCGAAGGTGTTGTAAATGCGGCTGCGCTTGTCCAGCGCGAAAGTGAATCCGACCTCCGCGCCGCGCGCGCGGATCATCGCGCGCGTCTGTTCCGACTGTTCGGGCGTGGCCCCGTGTTTCTGGGCCAGATGTTCGGTGATGTCTTGCCCCTCCGGCGGCATCGTCGGGTTGAGCTCGAAGGGCTGGAAATGGATTTCCGTTTTCACTGTATCGCCCAGTTGCGCAATGGCGGTTTCCAGCGCCTTCAGTCCGATCACGCACCAGGGACAGGAGACATCGGAGACGAAATCTATTTTCATCGGCAGATTCATTTTGGCTCGATCCGCGCGCAGCTTACGCGGCTTTCACGGCGCGAAGCTGAAAGCCAATGCGCGGAAAATGCACATGCACTGTTCCGGCGCGCGGATCGCTGCGGCGCAGGCTATAGCGCGTGCGCGTGGCGGCAACGAGTTCGCCTTCGGTCGGCTCCAGGCCGAAGCTTTCGGCCGTGACGGTCACCGTGGTTCCAAGCGCAATGCCATGATCGTCCTGGAACGCGTCTTTTTCCCGGCTGGCCGGCGTCGATTGTTTGGCGATGGCGATCGCCGCAGCCGCGTCGGACTCTTCGATACTGCCCTCGCCGAACGCCGCCATGCGCGCCATCCACGCTTTGAGGCTGGGCGTCGCATCGAAAATGCCCGCCAGCGGCGCAATGCGCTGGGTGAACCAGAGCGCGTGGTAGCAGGAAAAATCCGCGAGGCTGGGCTGCGGCCCCATTACATAGGCTTGCTGGTCCACCATGCTGGCGATCCGGCGCAGGTAGGACTTATACGCGGAGGTGGCGTCGCTGGCGGGCATGCGCGCGCCGCCGGCGCGCATTTTGGCGCGGTCTTCGGCGAATGCCTTGGCCGCTTCGGGCGGCTGGTCCTTGAACATGAACGCGGCGCCCGCCGGGCTGAAGCTATAGCCCATCGCCGCCCAGAACAAGCTTGAGTCCGCCCACTGCGCAAGGATGCGTACCGCGCCGGTGCTGCCTTGCGGATAGAGACCGGGCACGGGCTGGTGGCGCTCGAGCACATCGCAAATAAGCGCCGTGTCGCAGTAGATGTCGGCGCCGATCTGCAGCAGCGGCGTACGCCGGTAGCCGCCGGTGAGTGCCACCACGTCGGGCTTGGGCATGATGCGCGGGATGATCACCGATTTCCACGCCAGTTTCTTGTAGCCGAGGACCTTGCGGATCTTTTCGGAAAACGGCGAGCTGGGGTAGTGATGCAGGATCAAGTCGGGCATGGCGGGTCCTTTGGGAGCAGGTCTGGTTTGCGTGCACAAACCGGCGCACGCGGCTGCGGCTGGATGAACTCTAACAGGCCGGGCGATGCGGCGGCAAGCCAGCGGTGTTGGGCGGCGACATTTCGACTCTGGTACCGTTCGGGTATGGAAGCAAACAAATCCGCGTTCAGGTTGTTTGCCGCGCGCGGCGAACGCGCAGCGGCGATGCCCTTCATTATGCTGACGGCGCTGATCGACATGATAGCGATCGGGCTGATGATTCCCGTATTGCCGGCATTGGTCGGCAGCCTCACCGGTTCGCAGGCGGACCAGGCCCTCTGGTACGGGGTGATGACTTTTGCCTTCGGCCTGGCGAATTTTTTTGCGTCGCCAGTGCTGGGAGCATTGTCGGACAAGTACGGCCGGCGGCCGATATTGCTGCTGGGAATTTGCGGCCTCGCGCTGACCTTTTTCGCCACCGCGCTGGCGACCGCAATGTGGATGCTGATTGTGGCGCGTCTGACGGGCGGTGCGATGCAGGCCAACCTCTCCGTCGCCAATGCCTACGTCGCCGATTTCACCCCGCCCGCGGATCGGGCCAGGCGCTTCGGCATGCTCGGGGCGATGTTCGGCGTGGGTTTCATTCTCGGGCCGGTGATGGGAGGCCTCCTCGGCGCCATCGACCTGCGCCTGCCGTTTTTTGTCGCCGGCAGTCTGGCGCTGGTTAATCTGCTCTATGGCTACTTCGTGCTGCCGGAGTCGCTCCCGATGGAGCGCCGGCATGCAGTTGCCTGGAGAACCTTGAATCCGGTCGCTGCGCTGCGCGGACTAGGACAGCTGAAAGGCGCGGGACGACTGATTGCCGTGATTGCCTGCAGCGGTCTGGCGCAGTTCACGCTCTACACGTCCTGGGTGCTGTACGCCACTTTCAAGTTCGGCTGGGGGCCTCTTGAAAACGGCTGGTCGCTCGCAGCGGTGGGGCTGGTGTCGGCAATCGCGCAAGGCCTGCTGCTCGGGCGTCTGCTCAAACGCTTTAGCCCGCAACGCCTTGCCGTGCTCGGCCTGGTGTCATCCACGCTGGCCTATGCCGCGTGGGGCGCGGCCACCCAGGGCTGGATGATGTTCGCAATTATCTTTCTGAATTTTCTCGGTGCCACGGTCTCGGCTACCATCCAGAGCATTATTTCGGGTGCGGCGGACGCGCGCAGCCAGGGCCGGACACTGGGCGCGGTGAGCGGGCTGAACAGTCTGACCTCGGTGATTGCGCCTGTGCTGGCCGCGCCGCTGCTGGTGATGGTCTCGCACCTGCCGCAGGGAGATTGGCGCATAGGTGCGCCGCTCTACTTCTGTGCGTTTTTGCAGGCAGCGGCCTTGCTGCTGGCGATCTCGCATTTCCGGCGCGAACGCCGCCTGCGCCGACTGGGCGCGGCCTAGGGTCTGTTGACATTCAGCACATGAGCGCGACGGGGGTAATTTGGGATGCAGCGCAAGGCGCGAGGAGTGCCGTTTGGTCATTCCAAACAAGCGACGAGCAACGCCGCGCTGCGCCCAAATTATCCCCCGTCCCTTCGGGTTGCCTCCAAATGCGGCGCCTGCGGCGTTGCGCTCCTCGCCAAGGGAGCCCACCCTTGGCTTCGTCGCGCGCCTTGCAGTCATCCGCATTTGGAGGCAACGCGTCTCATGCGGTGAATGTCAACAGACCCTACCGGGCGGCAATTGCCGCGTGTTGCCACTTTGCGAGTCGCCGTGCTAGGTTCG
>CAKKSJ010000154.1 GCA_919902965.1 Burkholderiales bacterium | reverse complement strand
CGTCGGGATGTTCATGCGGTTCTCAGCCTCGGTCGCCGGAACTTATCGCGGTGAGTATGCCCTGCAGCAGCGCACTCGGTGTGGGCGGGCAGCCGGGCACGGCGACGTCGACATCGATGACGTTCGCAACGCGCCCGCAGCTCGCGTAGCTTTCGCCGAATATTCCGCCGCTGCAGCCGCAGTCGCCGACTGCGACCACCAGCTTCGGCGCAGGCATCGCGTCGTAGCTGCGCTTGAGCGCCACTTCCATGTTGCGCGCCACCGGGCCCGTCACCAGCAGCAGGTCGGCATGACGCGGGCTGGCAACGAATTTAATGCCCAGCGCCTCGATGTTGTAATAAGGATTGCCGAGCATATGGATTTCGAGCTCGCAGCCGTTGCACGAGCCGGCGTCGACGTGGCGAATGGCCAGCGATCCCGCGAACACGCCGAGGATCTCCTGCTTCAGCCGCTGGCTCACCACGCGCAGGCTGTCGTCGGTCCCGGGCGGCGCCTCGGTCTTGATGCCGACGCTGACAACTTGTTTGAGCAGTTGATACATGCGCTTTGGTCCGAAATCCCGCTTACAGGTCGCAACCTGAATACGACAGGTTGAACGATTTGTTGATCAGGGGAAAATCCGGAACGATGTTGTTGATCACCGCGAACGCGAGCGCCGGCCAGTTCTGCCAGGATGGGTCGTGCGCATGGCAATTGCGTATGCGGCCGTTCGCGTCCGATTCCAGCGCGATGACCGACTCGCCGCGCCAGCCCTCGGCCCAGCCCAGTCCGATGCTTGCGGCGGGGACTGCGCGCAGGGGCAGCGCGATCTCGCCCGGCGCGATGCGGCCGATCACGCCGCGGATAAGGCGCAGCGATTCGAAAATTTCCTCGAAGCGCAAGCTGACGCGCGCGGCGACGTCGCCATTCCTGTGGGTCTGCATGCGCGCCTCGAGCACGTCGTAGGGCGCGGGTCGGGCCTGCGCGCGCAGGTCCCAGGCCTGGCCGCTGGCGCGACCTGCCAGTCCGATCACGCCGAGTTTGCCCGCCGTATTCGGCGTGAGCCTGCCGCAGGTGAGAAAACGATCCTGCAGTCCGGCGTGATCGTCATAGATATCCTTGAGCAGGCGCACTTCGTGCGCCAGCGTGTCGCATTCGGCGCCGATCGCAGCCAAGCCGTCCTGCCCGAGGTCGCAGGAAACGCCGCCGGGAATGACGCGATCCATCAGATAGCGGTGGCCGAACAGCTTCGCGTTCAGGCGCAGCACGTCCTCTTTCAGGCGCATGAATTGCGCCAGGCCAAAGCCGAGCCCGCCGTCGTTGCCCAGGTAACCGAGGTCGCCGAGGTGGTTGGCGATGCGCTCGCGCTCGAGCATGAGCGCGCGCAACATGAGCGCGCGCGCAGGCGGCGTCAAGCCTGCGACGCTCTCCAGCGCCATGCTATAGGCCCAGGCATAGGCGACCGTGCTGTCTCCGCTCACCCGGCCCGCGAGCTTCGCGCCCTCCGCGAACGGCATGCCCTGGAAACGTTTGTCGATGCCTTTGTGCGTGTATCCGAGGCGCTCTTCCAGGCGGAGTATTTTCTCGCCGACGACGGAGAAGCGGAAGTGTCCCGGCTCTATTGTTCCCGCATGCACCGGCCCGACGGGAATCTCGTGCACGCCGTCCCCGGCGACATTGACGAAAGCGTATTCCTTGTCATCTTTTTCGAAACGCTTCGCTGCAGCATGCGCGCGATGCAAGGGGCGGTCGGTGTCGCGCCAGGCAGCGTGCCGCAGCCAGGGCCGCCGGTCTTCGGCGTCGGTATCGATGCCGAGCAGATCGCGCGCCGCGCGCTGCATGCGCTGCGCGTTGAAAAAAATCGGCGCGAGATCCGGATAGTGCGCCTGGTCCGCGGGCAGCGCGCTGCGCAGCCACAACAGGCCTTCGGGTTTGGCCAGAACGAGGTGCAGGGTGTAGCCTTCGCCGCGGTCCTGTTCATCCGTGCCCCATAGCGCAACGAGGCGCCCGCCCTGGTCTTTCGCGGCCTGGCAGACGTTCGGCAGATCCGCAGCCGACGCCTGCCCCTGCCATGCCGGCACTGCACCGGGCAGTAGGCTCAGTTGCATGGGCAAACTGTCGAACCTCATGTCGGGTCAGTCCTTCGGGAGCTATCCGATCAGCCTGGCCGCTACGCGGTACCAGTCGACCAGATAGGGGGGAATGTAGAAACCGAGCGCCAGCACGATGGCGAGGTGTGCGAACACGGGAATCAGCGCGGGCGGATGCGGCAGTCGCTTGGCATTGGTCTCGCCGAACACCATCGGTTGCACTTTGCTGAACACCGCCGCGAAAGCCACGCCCAGGGCGATCAGCAGAAACGGTGTCGCCCAGGGCTGCAGGCGCATGGCGGTGGTGAGGATGAGAAACTCGCTCGCGAACACGCCGAAGGGCGGCACGCCGAGGATTGCGATCGATCCCAGCATCAAGCCCCAGCCTATCGTCGGGCTTACTTTGATCAGGCCACGGATGTCGTCCATGATCTGCGTTCCCGCCTTTTGCGCCGCGTGGCCGACGGCGAAAAAGATCGCGCTCTTGGTGAGGGAGTGCAGCGTCATGTGCAGCAGGCCGGCGAAGTTGGCGACGGGCCCGCCCATGCCGAAAGCGAAGGTGATCAGCCCCATATGCTCGACCGAGGAATAGGCGAACATGCGCTTGACGTCCTTTTGCTTGGACAGGAAGAAGGCCGCGACCACCACCGAGAGCAGGCCGAAGCCCATCATCAGGTTGCTGGTGAAGGGCGCCTGCAGGGCGCCGTCCACCAGCACCTTGCAGCGCAGCAGCGCATACAGCGCGACGTTGAGCAACAGGCCCGAGAGGATCGCCGATACCGGCGTCGGGCCTTCGGCGTGGGCGTCAGGCAGCCAGTTGTGCAGCGGCACCAGGCCCACCTTGGTGCCGTAGCCCACCAGCAGGAACACGAACGCGAGCGACATCACCGTCGGCTCGAGGCTGCCCGCGACCGTCTCCAGCCGCGTCCACAGCAGCGCGCCGCCGCCCGAACCCAGCACTTTTTGCGAAGCGGAGTAAAGCAGGATGGTGCCGAACAGCGCCTGGGCGATGCCCACGCCGCAGAGGATGAAATATTTCCACGCCGCTTCCAGGCTCGCCGGTGTGCGGTACAGGCTCACCAGCAGCACGGTGGTGAGCGTAGCCGCCTCGAGCGCCACCCAGAGGATGCCGAGGTTGTTGGTGAGCAGCACCACCAGCATGGTGAACACGAACAGCTGGTACATGCTGTGAAACAGCCGCAGGCGGTTGTCGGAGAGCTTGCCGTGCGCGTGCTCGATGCGCATGTAGGGGCGCGAGAACAGCGCGGTCGTCATCGAGACGAAGGCGGTGAGCGCGACCAGGAACACGTTGAGCGAATCGACGAAGAACTGTTCGTTCGCGGTGACGATCGGGCCTTCCGAAATGACCTCGGTGGTCAGCGCCGCTGCGGCGATAAACGTGGCAATGCTCATGGCAATGTTCAGGCCCGCCGCCCAGTTCCGGTGTCCCCACAGGGCGAGCAGGATCCCGCCCAGTAGCGGCGTGCCGAGGACGAGGTAGAGTTGCCAGTTCATGCCGGCAGGCAATGGGTCTGCAACAAGACGAGGGGATATCCCCCCAAGGGCTAATCATTACCCACAATTTTTGCTTGTTTGGATTTGCGTGATTT
>CAKKSJ010000153.1 GCA_919902965.1 Burkholderiales bacterium | reverse complement strand
GTGATCTGCACCCCCTGCCCGCTGTGCCAGGCCAACGTCGAGGTCTATCAATCCGAGATCAACAGGAAGCAGGGCACCAAACTCAAAATGCCGGTGGTCTATTACAGCCAGCTATTGAGCGTCGCTTACGGCGGTACGCTCAAGGAAGCCGGCCTCGACGGCCACATCATCCAGCCGAAGAAGCTGCAGGATATCGCGGTCAAGGTAGTCAAGAAGTAATCCGCATCGAGCTCGGCGACGCGAACTGTAAAGCGCGCCGGCAAACCGCGTCCACCGGCCGCACCTACACTGCAGGGGAACATGAAGCCGGTCCTGCTCATCGTCTGCGCCGCCCTCGCCGCCTGCCTCTACCTGCTTGGACTGGCGCTCGATTTATTCTGGCTTAAATTGCTGACCAAACCCTGGCCGGTCTTGGCCCTGGCCGCCGCGGTCTGGGCCGGGTGCGGACCCGGCGCAGGGCGTCGGATTGCGTGGGGGCTGCTGGCTGGCGCCGTTGGCGATATCTGCCTGGCTTTGCCCAATGCCTTTCTTCCCGGCATGATCGCCTTCGCCATCGGCCACGCCCTGTACGTCGCCGCCTTCCTGCAATGGAATCGCACCCCGGCGCCGCTACTGCTCGCACCGGTGATGCTCTATGCCGGAACGGGTCTGTGGCTGATGCTGCCCGGAGCCGGTGCGCTTGCACTGCCGCTGGTGATCTATGTCCTGATTATCGCCGCGATGATCTGGCGCGCTGCCGCCTGTGCGCTGCAGCCGGGCGAAAACATGCTGCTGCGCTGGGGCCCGCTGGCCGGAGCGCTGCTGTTCGGCTTTTCAGATACGCTGATCGGCGTTCACCGTTTTGCCCAGCCCCTGCCCGGTGCTGCATCAGCCATTATCCTTAGCTACTGGGCGGGACAGGCGCTGTTCGCCGCGACCGCGATTCAACGCGAGACGCTCACCCGGAGATAGGCGATTTGACTGCGTATTGCGCGCTCAGTAGTGCGGCGGGATTTCCATGCCGGGACGATCCGCTTCCGCCGGCGCCACTTCCTGCACTTGCTGGCGCAGCGCGCGAATGTCCAGCTGCAGGCGCTCTATTTGCTGTTGCTGGCGAAACACGGTGTGGTTCAGCGCCTCGAGCAAATCTTCGGCGAGACTGATCTTGGACTCAAGTTCGTTCAATCTGGATTCCACGTTTCGCTTTTTCACGTCTTCCTAGGTCAAATCCAGTTCCGCCTGGTATTCCGATTCCACCCGTTTCAACTTGAAACCGATCTTGCGTGAAACGTGCTGCATGGCGACATTGTCGGCCAGGATGGTCGCGACGATGCGCTGCAGCTTTTCATCGCGTCCGATCTGCACCAGGCGGCGCAACAACTCGGCGCCGAAGCCGTGCCCCTGCCAGGCGTCGCTGACGAGTATGGCGAACTCGGCCTCCGCGGACTGATGCACTTTGCTCAGACGACCTACTCCGAGTATGGCGTATTCGCCCGTATTCGGGTCCTTGTGCTCGACCACCAGCGCCATTTCCCGGTCGTAATCGATGAAGCACAGGCGCGTCAGGCGTTCGTGCGCCACGCGCTGGTTGTACTGGATGACATGGAAGTAGCGCATGTAGACGCTTTCCTCCGACAGGGTCGTGTGGAATTTCACCATCAGGGGCTCGTCTTCCGGGCGTATCGGACGAATACGGACCGCCATGCCCGACTTCGACGTCCAATCCGACGCGTACTGCGCCGGATAGGAACGAATGGAGAGCCGTGGCAACCGGTCTTCGCTGATGTCCGCCGCGTGCAGGACGACACGCGCGTCGAGCGCGATGATACCCCCGCGCCCCGGAGCGGCCAGCAGCGGGTTGATGTCGATTTCCTTGATCCAGCGCTGCTCCACAACCAGCTGGCTGAAACGCACCAGCAATTGCGCCAGCGCGTCGAGGTCGACGGGCTTGCGCCCGCGTACCCCCAGCAGCGCCTTGTGGATGATCGTTTGTTCCATCATGCGCCGCGCCAGGGTGCTGTTGAGCGGCGGCAGCGCCAGTGCGCGGTCGCGAAAAACTTCCACCAGTTGCCCGCCCGCGCCAAACAACAGCACCGGGCCGAATTGCGCGTCTATGCTGCTGCCGACAATCAGCTCATAGCCATCCAGCTTGACCATGGGCTGCACGGCTACACCAAGAAAGTGCGTGCCGCCATCGGGGGGCGGTTCTCGCACAGCGAGCGTCGCGGATTCGATCGCCCGGTAAGCGCCGCGCACCGCCTCCGCGTCCGCCAGGTTCAGCTGCACGCCGCCGACATCGGTCTTGTGGGTGATGCTATGCGAGTGCAGCTTGAGCACGACCGGATAGCCGATGGCGGCCGCGCATTGCACCGCATCGCCTTCGCTGCTGGCAATGCGCGTGGCCACGGTCGGGATGCCATACGCGGCGAGCAGCTGCTTGGACTCGTACTCGGAGAGCAAAGTGCGGCCGGACGCGCGCGCATTGCGCAGGAATTCTTCGGCACGCGCGCGGTCCGGCGCCGCCTCGGCAGCGGGATCGGCCAGCGTCGGCGTCTCGTACAGGCCGCGCAGGTTATAGGCGTAACGGTTCATCAGGGTGAACACGCGCGCCGCGGTATCGGGATAGCCGAAGGTCGGGATGTTCGCCTGGTTGAGAATCGCCTCGCCGGCGACTACGTCCTTGCCGCCCATCCAGCTCGCCAGCACCGGTTTGCCCCGGGTCGCGGCGAACGCGGTCAAACGCCGCGCCGTTTCGGTCGGATCGGTCATCGCCTGCGGCGTGAGCGCCACCAGCAAACCGTCGCTGTTCGGATCCTTGGTGGCGATCTCGAGCACCTGCGCGTAGCGTTCCGGATCGGCGTCGCCGAGGATGTCGATCGGGTTGCCATGGCTCCAGTGCGACGGCAGCACCTTGTCGAGCGCCTCGATCGTGGTTCCGGACAGTTCGGCCAGTTCACCGCCAAGCGCGATCAGGGCATCGGTGGCGAGCACGCCCGGTCCGCCGGCGTTGGTGACGATGGTAAGGCGCGGGCCGGAG
>CAKKSJ010000152.1:2793-11900 GCA_919902965.1 Burkholderiales bacterium | reverse complement strand
GTGATCGCGCCGGCAAACGAGATGGAACCCCTCCGTGGTCAGCGCGTGTGTAGTGAATTCTGTCAGGTTTGGACCCGCCGCTGTCAGGGCAAAGTCGGCGCGTCCCTCGCGTACCATTGCAACGCAACGATCGGAGAGCATGTCGAACAACTCGATCTGGACCCCGGGGTAGCGCTCGCGGTAAGCAGCGAGAACCCGCGGCAGCGGGCCCGCTGCGAGTGAAGGCAATGCCGCCAGTCCTACCCGGCCCTTACGTCGCACCGCACGGTCCCGCAGATCTGCGAGCGACGCGTCAATGTCCTCGAGGACGCGCCGCGCCGCGGTAGCGAAAACCTCACCCTCGGGCGTCAGCGAAACCTGGCGCGTCGAGCGATCGAACAAGCGCACACCAGCCGCCGTCTCAATGCGCTGGATGAGCTGCGTGAACGCGGGCTGCGTGAGCTGGCAGCGCTCAGCGGCGCGTGTGAAATGCGTGCATTCGGCGAGTGCCAGAAAGCCGCGAAGGTCGCGCGTGGAGATATTAATCATATTAATCTATCAAAGATGATTATATTTCGATTTTACAGAATAAACCGGCAAGCCGAAAATGGAACATGCGGACTATCAATCCCGATCCGCACTTCGCGTATACACGAGGAGGTTTCATGAGAAGCATTTTTGCGGCGGTTGCCTTGCTTGTTAGCGCCAGCGCAGTCATGGCGCAGCCCTACCCGTCCAAACCGGTGAAATTGATCGTCCCCTTTCCGGCGGGGAGCGCCACCGACCAAATTGCGCGCGTTGTCGGCCAGGAGTTGCAGAAAGCGCTCGCTCAACCGTTCGTGGTCGACAACAAGCCAGGCGCCCAAGGCACCATCGCCGCCGAGGCCGTTGCGAAGAGTGTGCCCGACGGCTATACGCTGTTGGTGACCACCAACACGCCGCAAGCGGCTGCAGTCAGCCTGTACAAGCACTTGCGCTACGACCCGGTGAAGGATTTCGCCCCCGTTGCGCGCCTCGGCACGATCTCCTTTATGTTGATGGTTAAACCGGATTTTCCGGGGAAGGACCTGAAATCGTTTATCGCCCACGTCAAAGCCAATCCTGGCAAATTTTCTGCGGGCTACGGTTCTTCCGGTTCACAGGTTTCCCAGGCGATGTTGCGGTCGATGGCGAAGCTGGATTTTGTGGATATCCCTTACAAAGGAATTCCTCAGGCGATTACTGATTTGCTGGGCGGATCGCTCGCCTTTACCTTCGCCGACCTCGGCAACGGGCTGGCCCAGGCAAAAGGCGGCAAGCTGCGCGCCCTGGCGGTTACGTCGCTGAAGCGCTCACCGCTCGCGCCGGACGTGCCGGCAATCTCTGAGGAATTGGATGGCTATGAGCTGATCGCGTGGTTCGCCCTGATGGCGCCGGCAGGCACACCGAAGGAGATTGTTTCCAGACTTTACGATGTCACAGCAAGAGCGCTTGCGAAACCCGAGGTGGTCGCCAGATTCGGCACACTTGGCACCGATGTGGCGCCGATGGATCCCGCGCAACTCGCGGCCTTCATCCCGTCCGAGGTCGCCAAGTGGGCCCGGCTTACCAAGGAAGCCGGCATCGAGCCCGAGTAATCCCGCGTCCTGCATAAGATCCCAGCGTGAGCGGTCCCTTGCACGGCACGCGCGTGCTTGATCTCAGCACCGTGGTGATGGGCCCCTACGCGACCCAGATCCTCGCCGATCTGGGCGCGGACGTGGTGAAGCTCGAGCCGCCCGAGGGCGACGTGATGCGCTACAACGCGCCGATGCGTTCCGAGGCGATGGGACACATTTTCATGAACGCCAACCGCAACAAGCGGTCCGTGGTGCTGGACCTGAAAACAGAGGCCGGACGTGCAGCCTGCCTCGCTATCGCGAAGACTGCCGACGTCCTCGTCTATAACATCCGGCCGCAGGCGATGGCGCGGCTGAGGCTCTCCTATGACGACGTGCGCGCCGTGAACCCAAAAATACTGTACGTCGGCGCGTTCGGCTATTCGCAGCGCGGCCCCTACGCGGCGAAGGCGGCCTACGACGATCTGATCCAAGGCGCGGTCGGCCTACCCTGGCTGGCGAAGGAAGCCGGCGCCGACAAGCCGCGCTACGTGCCGGCGACGTTCGCCGACCGCACCGTCGGATTGCACATCGTGAACGCGGTCTGCGCCGCGCTCTACCATCGCGAGAAAAGCGGCAAGGGTCAGCGCGTGGACGTACCGATGTTCGAGAGCCTGCTGCAGACGGTGATGGGCGAGCACATGGGCGGCTACACCTACTTGCCACAGCAGGGAGCGCCCGGCTACGCGCGTATGCTGGAGAGGGAGCGCCGGCCCTATGAAACCAGCGACGGCTACGTCTGCGTGCTGGTCTACAACGACAAGCAGTGGCGCGCCTTCTTCGAACTCATCGGCCGCCCGGAACTGCAACAGGATCCGAACTTCGCCACCCAGGAGGCGCGCAGCCGCGATTTCGCGGGCGCCTACGCGCTGATCGTCGCTGAAATGCGCAAGCGCACGACTGCCGAATGGATTGAGGCCCTGGAAGCGGCGGACATCCCGGTGCAGCGCATGAACAGTCTTGCTGACATCGTCGCCGACCCGCACCTGGCGGCGATCGGTTACTTCCGCGAGGTGAATCACCCAAGCGAGGGCCGCATCCGCTCCATGGCGATACCCTCGGAATGGTCGGAATCGGCGCCCGAGTACCGGCGCCATGCGCCGCGCCTGGGCGAGCACACCTGCGAAGTGCTGCGCGAGGCAGGCCTCGCCGAGGGCGAGATCGAGCGCATGATTGCGGACGGCTCTGCCCGGGCATGATCCGCGCCAGCGTCGATTTGAACTTCAGCGGGCGGGCGCTCTATAATCGCAGAGCGGTAGACGCGGGGGTATTCACCCACTCAACCCGCGAAGTTTGACATCACTTAGGGACACATTCATGAGCGACAAAAAAGTGCTGGTCGCAAACGCGCAGGGTTTTTGGGGCGACAGCATGCTCGGCCCCTTGCGCCTGGTGGACGAAGGGCCGGTCGACTATCTGACCTTCGACTACCTCGCCGAGGTCACGATGAGCATCATGCAGAAGCAAAAGACGCGCGATCCCGCGCTCGGCTATGCGACCGATTTCGTCAAGCTGGTCGGCCGGATCATACGCAAATGCAAAGAGAAGAACATCAAGATCATCGCCAACGCGGGCGGGGTCAATCTGAAGGCCTGCCTGGCGGCGGCCAAGAAAGTGATCGCCGAGCAGAACATCGCCGGTGTCAGGATAGGCATCGTCGAAGGCGACGACATACTCGGACGCCTGTCCGAGCTGATCGCCTCGGGGGAGGCCTTCGCCAACCTCGATTCCGGCGAAGGCATCGCAAAGGTGCGCGACCGGCTGACCAGCGCCAATGTTTATATTGGCGCCAAATCGATCGCCGATGCGCTCGCCCAGGGCGCGGATATCGTGATCGTCGGCCGCTGCACCGACCCCACGCTCGCGGTCGCCCCGCTGGTGTACGAATTCGGCTGGTCCATGGACGAGTACGACAAGCTGGCCTCTGCCACTGTGATGGGCCATATCCTGGAGTGCGGCCCGCAATGCACCGGGGGCAACTACACTAACTGGCGCGAGGTTCCGGATCTCGCGCGCATCGGCTATCCGGTCGCCGAGGCGAGCGCGGACGGCACATTCGTCGTCACCAAGCACCAGGGTACCGGCGGTCTGGTCAGCGTCGAGACCATTACCTCGCAATTGTTGTACGAACTGGGCGATCCGAAAAATTATCTGGGCCCGGATTGCATCGCCGATTTCACTACGATACAAATCTCCCAAGAAGGTAAAGATCGCGTGAAAATCCAGGGCGTCAAGGGCAGCGCGCCGACACCGACCTATAAAGTGTCCATGGCCTATGAGAACGGCTACAAGATTCTCGCCACGCTGTGCATCAGCGGTCCGGACGCAGTCGACAAGGCGCACTGGATCGCCGACGCGGTATTCAAACGCATGGAAATGCACGGCGCGCCGATTCCCCAGGAAATGCGCTTCCTCGAATTGTTCGGCACCAACGTGCTGTACAAGGGCATCGTGCCCGAGCTCAAGCAGCCGCAGGAAATCATGATGCGCATCGGCGCGAAAGGACCGGACCGCAAGAAGCTGGATATTCTGGGCACGGAGATCGCGCCTTTCGTGACCGGCGGCCCGCCCGGCGTGACCGGCCTCGCCGCCGGCCGCGCGCGCGCCAGCGAAATCGTCGGTTACTGGCCTGCGCTGATCGACAAGCGCAAGGTCCAGACCAGCGTCACCGTCGAGGAGGTGTGAAATGGCTAAAGTGAAATTGATGGATATTGCGATCTCGCGCTCCGGTGACAAAGGCGACAGCAGCAATGTCGGCGTCATGGCGAAAACGCCCGAGCTGTATGAATTCCTGAGGGAAAAGCTCACCACCGATGTGGTCAAGGCGTTTTTCAGGGAAATCTGCAAGGGCAAGGTGGTGCGCTACGAAATTCCGAACCTGCGTGCGCTCAATTTCATCCTGCACGATTCCCTGGGCGGCGGGGGAACGGAGACCCTGATCACGGACGCGCAGGGCAAGGTGCACGGACTCGCCATGCTGCACCTGGAACTGGAAGTGCCGGATAAGCTGCTGCGCTGACGGCGTGCGCCGCCGCTGAAAGCCGGCGCCCCCTACCCCGTTGAGTACAAGCGGCCGTCTCGGCGCGTGAGCGCGCACGCTCGCTCGAGGTCACTTACCAGGTAATCGCGCAACTGGTCCTCGGTCAGGCGCAGAAAACGCCGGTTGACCTCCGCGTAGATGGGGACGTCGGCGAGAATGCCGGGCAGCTCGGCCTCGGCGATGCTGCCCCGGATCATGAGCAGGAAGCTCAGCATGACCTTGAGCGCGTGCCGCGCGAGCCTGGCCGGGTCGCGCTCATAGGCGTCGAGCCGCGCGAACGCAGTCGCGAGTGCTTTGCCGATATCGCCGAAAGGCGCGCCGTGGCCGGGAATGACGGTATCGACCTCGAGCTGGGCGATGGTCTCCAGCGTCGAGCGCGCGGCCGCGTATCCGCTCTGACCGAAAAGCTCGGGAAAAATGAGGCCGAAGCCGTTCTCCCAGAGCGCGTCGCCGGTGATCAGCAGACGCGCCTCGGGCGCATAAAACAGGAGCGCGTTCGGGTCGTGGCCGGGTGCGGCAAGCGCCTGCCAGGTGAGCCCGCCCAGTTCGAGCACGTCGCCTTCGGCCAGGGTGTCGGAATAGCTGAAGCGCTCGGCCGACTGCCCGGTGGAGGCGAGCATCATCGCGTCCTCGTCCCAGGCGGCGATAACGCCTGCCTCGCCTGCAGGAATGCTGATGCGGCAGCCGTGCGCGCGCGCCAGGCTTGCGTTTCCGCCCATGTGATCGGAGTGGCAATGGGTGTTGATCAGCCGGGTAAGGCGTTTGCCTGCCAGGGCATGTTGCAGCAACAGCAGCGTTTGCGCGGCGTGCGCGACATAGCCGCTGTCGATCAGCGTGCAGCCCTCGCCGTCATCGATAAGGATGTTATTGCTCGACAGCCAGCCGCGCTCCAATACCCGTATGCCGGCAGGCAAGCTCATGCCGGGTACGAGGCGCTGCGCCGCGCGCGCAATTGCTGGTGCACACCGCGCTTCTGCGCCGGCGTGTAGGCCGACCAGTCCGCTATTTCCGCCAGCGTGCGGTAGCAGCCCGCGCACAGGCCGGTGCGTTCGTCCATGCTGCATACGTTGATGCAGGGTGAGGCGATGGGCTCGGTGCCGTAGCGGTCGCTGTTCATCGTCGCCGCGTCAGAAATTGGTGCAGGACCGGCAGGGCGCGCCCTCGGTCCTGTCGGCAAAATGTTCCCGGTACCTGCGGTAGTCCGGGTTGTTGTAGACCTCCAGCACGTGTGACTTGGAGACATCGCCGATGGGGTACTCGGCACGGCCGTCCATGCAGCAAAAAGCAACCTGGCCGGTCGCAGTGATGGAAAGTTCGAACCAGCGGCCACAGCCCACCGGGTGGAGTTTTCCGGCAGCGAGCAGCCCCGGCACCTGCCCCAGCCATTCCGACTGCGCGACCATCCCGGCTTGAAACAGCGGGTAGCGCAGCGTGACGAAATCCAGGAACGCCTGGTCCTCGGGCGAACCGTCGCATACGCGCGATACCTGCACCGGCGGCGGGAACTCGCCGGCGGCTTTTTTCCGGTGCAGCATGTCCAGCCGCTCCAGCGTGCGTTTGAGGGGCAGCTTCATGATTTGCTCGTAGCGCTGTTCCTCATGGTGATTGAGCGAAACCCACAGCTGCGCGAGATTGCGTACCCGGGCGAGGCGCGCGACATGTTTTTCCGTCAGGGGGGAGCCGTTGGTGAACATGCGCAGCGCGGCGTTCGGCAGCCGCGCGTTGATTTCCCCCATGATGTCGAATATGCGCACGTCCAGCAGCGGATCGTTGATTTTGAACGGGCTGATGCTGAACGGCAGATCCTGCGGCACGTCGCGCAGGTCGGCGATGATTTTTTCCACCAGGGCGTCGGGCATCTTGTCGCCTTTGCGCTCCAGGTCCGGGTAGGGGCAAAACACGCAGGCGGCGTTGCAGACCGCCAGGGTCTCAATGGAAACTTCGTGCGGGAAGTCCAGGTAGCGCGACGCGCGCATCCAGTCTACCGAGCGCTGGTAGTTCTGTATGCCCTCCGGCAGGCTGCCAAAGCGCGCGTTGAAGGCGCGCTGCTTGTCGCCGCGCGCCTTGGCCTGCCCCGCCTCGGCGACGCGGCCGCTGGCGGCGAGCACTGCCTGCAGGTAGTCGTGGTATTCGATTTTGCCGGGTGTCGCGGCAATGGCGCGCTCCAGATGCACTACCGATTCCGCCGGTTCGTCGTTCTCGAAGGCGATGACCCCGAGCAGATAATGCGCCCGCGCGTTTTGCGCGTCCGCGCGCAGCAGCGCTGCGCACAGTTCGCGCGAGGTCGCGTATTCGGCCGCACGCAGGCTCGCCTCGGCGGCTGCCAGGGCTTCATCGGGCGATAGCGACCGGCCTGCCAACGCGCTAATTCTCGAGATCGAACCCGAGCAGTTCGGCGCCTTCGGCAACCTGCTCGCCGACTTTGTAATTGATGTCCTTCACGGTGCCGCGCCCCGGTGCGATGATGGTGTGCTCCATTTTCATCGCTTCCAGGATAATCAGCGGCGTGCCTTTCTCCACTTTCGCGCCGTTCCTGGTCAGCACCGCGATGATCTTGCCCGGCATAGGCGCGGCGAGGCTGCCGCCGTGTGCGTCGGTCGCGATTTCATGCAGGGCCGGATCGTGCAACTCCAGCCGGTAGCGCGTGCCGCGGAAAAATACATCCAGCATAGCTCCCGACATCACCACGTTCGCCTGCAGCACGGCATCTTCGAGCCGGGCCGTCAGGCTGCCGTCGGCTTGCCAGGCGCCGGTGAGGCTATGCCGGCCGCCGGGCAACTCGAGCTCGTAGCGGCCCGGACGGTAGTGCGCGGTGACCGCGTGTTCGCGCGCGCCCTGCCTGAATACCAGAATGTGATGGTTGTCCTGATTCAGGCGCCAGCCATCGCAGCTGCCCCAGGGCGAGCAGGGATCGCCCGAGCCGGCTGCGCGTTCCCGGGCGCGGCGCTCGATCGCCAGCAATTCCGCCAGCGCGGCGAGCGCGAGCACCGCGTCGCCTGCGACCGGTGGCTCGGGCAGCAGTTCCGCGCGGTGGCGCTCGATCAGTCCGGTATCCAGATCCGCCGTGGCGAAGGCCTCGCAGGCGACGAGCCGCGCCAGAAACTCGGTATTGGTGCTGACGCCGACGACCTGGAATTGCTCGAGTGCGGCGCGCATGCGCGCGAGCGCCGCGGGCCGGTCCGCATCCCAGACGATCAGCTTGGCGATCATCGGATCGTAATAGGGGCTGATCGCATCGCCCGCGCGCACGCCGCTGTCCATGCGCACATGGCGCGATTCGGCCGGCGTGCTCAGGTGGGTGATGCGCCCGGTCGAGGGCAGGAAGTCTTTCGCCGGATCTTCGGCATAGACGCGCGCCTCCAGGGCGTGGCCGCTGATGGTGAGTTCGTCCTGCGTGCGCGGCAGCGGTTCGCCGCAGGCCACGCGCAGTTGCCATTCGACCAGGTCCAGGCCGGTGATCATTTCGGTCACCGGGTGTTCCACCTGCAGCCGCGTATTCATTTCCATGAAATAGAACGTGCCGGCGTTCTTCCCTTCCCCGGGCTCGGCAATGAATTCCACCGTGCCTGCACCGACGTAGCCGATCGCCCTGGCCGCCGCGACCGCCGCTTCTCCCATGCTGTTGCGCCGCGCCTGGCTCATGCCCGGGGCCGGCGCTTCTTCCAGCACTTTCTGGTGGCGCCGCTGCACCGAACAGTCGCGTTCGAACAAATGCAAGGCATCGCCGCGCGTGTCGGCGAACACCTGGATCTCGATATGGCGCGGGCGTGTCAGGTATTTTTCCAGCAGCACGCGCTCGTCGCCGAAACTCGCCCTGGATTCGCGCTGGCAGGAGGCGAGGGCGTCGCTGAAGTCCGCGGCTTTGGCTACGATGCGCATGCCTTTGCCGCCGCCGCCGGCCGAGGCCTTGATCAGCACCGGATAGCCGATCTTGCCCGCCTCTTTTTTGAGCAAGGACGCATCCTGCGCATCGCCGTGATAACCGGGCACCAGCGGCACGCCGGCCTTGCCCATGATGTCCTTGGCCGCGCTTTTGCTGCCCATGGCGCGGATCGCGGCAGGCGGCGGGCCGATGAACACCAGGCCCGATTTGGCGCAGGCCTCGGCGAAATCCGCGTTCTCCGAAAGAAAACCATAGCCGGGGTGTACCGCCTCGGCGCCGCACTGTTTCGCCGTCTCCAGGATTTTGTCGGCGCGCAGGTAGCTGTCTTTGGCTGCCGCAGGACCGATGCAATACGCCTCGTCGGCGAGGCTTACATGGCGCGCTTCTGCGTCGGCCTCGGAATACACGGCCACGCATTTCACGCCCAGTCGCTGCGCGGTCCTGATGATGCGGCAGGCGATTTCGCCGCGGTTGGCGATGAGTATTTTCTTGAACACGCTTACTTTGCCCGGATCCAGGAAGGTTTGCGCTTCTCCAGGAAGGAGCGGATGCCCTCCTTGCCGTCGTC
>CAKKSJ010000152.1:0-2693 GCA_919902965.1 Burkholderiales bacterium | reverse complement strand
TCCAGGAAGGTTTGCGCTTCTCCAGGAAGGAGCGGATGCCCTCCTTGCCGTCGTCGGAGGCGCGCGCCGCGGCGATGCGCTCGGCAGTGCCGGCCATCGTCTCCTGGTCTATGGCGCCATGCGCCACGTAGCGTATCAGTTCCTTGCTCGCAGCGATCGCGGCCGGGCTCGCGGCCAGCAGATGCGCGATCAGGTCGTCCACGCCGGCGTCGAGCTGTGCCGCCGGCGCCACGCGATGTACCAGGCCGATGCGCAGGGCTTCAGCGGCGGAAAAACGCTCGGCCGTGAGGAAATAGCGCCGCGCCTGGCGCTCGCCCATGGCAGCGACAACGTAGGGGCTGATGTTGGCCGGGGTCAGTCCGATCTTGACTTCGGTCAGGCAGAATTCGGCCTCCTCTGCCGCGATCGCGATGTCGCAGGCCGTGACCAGACCCATGCCGCCGGCAAACGCTGCGCCGTGCACGCGCGCGACCGTGGGCTTGTTCATCATGTAGATGGTGTTGAGCGTCGCAGCGAGGTGCATCGCGTCGGCGCGGTTCTCCTCCGGACTGTAGCCGGACATCTTTTTCATCCAGTTCAGATCGGCGCCGGCGCAGAACGCCGGACCCGCGCCGGCGAGCACCACGGCGCGCACCGCGGCATCCGCGTCCACGGCCAGGAAGGCGCGCGACAACTCATCGATCATGGTTTCGTTGAAGGCGTTGCGTACCTCCGGACGGTTCATCCGGATCGTGGCTACGCCCTTGTCCGTTTCCACCTGCAGCGTTGCGTATTTCATGCTTCGGTCCTCGTTGCCGTCGTCACATGCGGAACACGCCGAAGCGCGTCGCTTCGATGGGCGCATTGAGTGCGGCCGAGAGCGCCAGGCCCAGTACCCTGCGCGTGTCTTCGGGCGCAATCACGCCGTCGTCCCACAGCCGCGCGCTGGCGTAGTAGGGGTGGCCGTTCCTGTCGTATTGCTCCAGGATCGGCTGCTTGAACGCGTCCTCCTCCTGCTTGCTCCAGCTGCCGCCCTTGGCTTCGATGCCGTCGCGCTTGACCGTGGCAAGCACGGAGGCTGCCTGCGCGCCGCCCATGACCGATACGCGCGCGTTCGGCCACATCCACAGGAAGCGCGGCGAATAGGCGCGGCCGCACATGCCGTAATTGCCGGCGCCGTAGCTGCCGCCGATGATCATGGTGAATTTGGGCACGCGCGCGCAGGAAACGGCGGTGACCATTTTGGCGCCGTCGCGCGCGATGCCGCTGTTTTCGTACTTCTTGCCCACCATGAAGCCGGTGATGTTCTGCAAAAACAGCAAAGGAATGCCGCGCTGCGAGCACAGCTCGATGAAGTGCGCGGCTTTCAGCGCCGATTCCGAAAACAGAATGCCGTTGTTGGCGACGACGCCGATCGGATAGCCGTATACATGGGCGAAGCCGGTGACCAGGGTGGTGCCGTAGTTCTGCTTGAACTCGTCGAATTCGCTGCCGTCGACAAAGCGCGCAATGATTTCGCGCACGTCATAGGGTTTGCGCGTGTCCGCGGGGATCACGCCGCCCAACTCTTCCACCGGGTACAGGGGCTCGCGCGATTCGCGCAGCACCGTGCTGACGCGTTTCACGCGGTTCAGGTTGCCGACGATGCTGCGCGCGATAGCCAGCGCATGCGCATCGTTCATCGCATAGTGGTCGGCCACGCCCGACTGGCGCGTGTGCACCTCGGCCCCGCCCAATTCTTCCGGCGTGACGATCTCGCCGGTGGCGGCTTTCACCAGCGGTGGCCCGCCGAGAAATATCGTGCCCTGGCCTTTGACGATCACGGCTTCGTCCGACATCGCCGGCACATAGGCGCCGCCCGCAGTGCACGAGCCCATGACCACCGCGATCTGGGGTATCCCGGCTGCCGACATATTCGCCTGGTTGTAGAAAATGCGGCCGAAGTGCTCGCGGTCGGGAAACACCTCCTCCCAGGTGGGCAGGTTGGCGCCGCCCGAATCCACCAGGTAAATGCAGGGCAGGTTGTTCTGTGCCGCGATTTCCTGGGCGCGCAAGTGCTTTTTCACCGTCATCGGAAAATAGGTGCCGCCCTTCACCGTGGCGTCGTTCACCACCACCATGCATTCCTGCCCGAGGACGCGGCCGATGCCGGTGATAATGCCGGCGCAGGGCGCCTCGTTGTCGTACATGTTCAGCGCCGCGAGTTGCGACAGTTCGAGAAACGGCGAGCCCGCGTCGAGCAGGGTGCGCACGCGCTCGCGCGGCAGCAACTTGCCGCGGGCGACATGCTTGGCGCGCGCTGCCTCGCCCCCGCCTGCCGCCACCTGGTCGATCTTTGCGCGCAGATCTTCGACCAGGGAGGACATCGCCCCGGCATTGGCCCGGAATTCGGCCGAGCGCGCGTTGAGTTTAGTTTTCAATAGGCTCATGGCGAACGGTGGCAGGAATGGAATCGGCGCGCGAACACGGGACCGGTGTCGCGCGTACGAAAAACGCATTATAACAACCGTAGGCTGGCGGACGGCGGCGCGACAAAACTGCCGCTTGGAAAAGCTGCCGCACCGGGACGGGTGTTGGGGCCGTACCGGACCACCCGGTTATCGATTGCAGGCGCCGTGCGGCTCCGACGCAGGGACGGAGCCGCCGGTGCGCAGGACTTCTAGCAGGCTGTTGAAAAACGTTTCCCTGACACGAAAGTGCACTTCAGCGTGACG
>CAKKSJ010000151.1 GCA_919902965.1 Burkholderiales bacterium | reverse complement strand
CCTGCACGAATTGCGCGCCGTGCTGGCCGTCGACCACGCGATGATCGAAGGACGAGGACAGATTCATCATCAGCCGCGGCACGACGGCGCCGCCGCGCATCACCGGCCGCTCGACCATGCGGTTGACGCCGACGATCGCGACCTCCGGATGGTTGATCACCGGCGTGGACATGATGCCGCCTATGGCGCCCAGGCTGGTGATGGTGATGGTCGAACCGCCGAGTTCCTCGCGCGTCGCCTTTCCCGCGCGTGCGGCCTCCGCCAGGCGCGCGACTTCCGCCGCGCCCGACCACAGATCGCGCGCTTCCGCATGGCGCAGCACCGGCACCATCAGGCCGTTGTCGGTCTGGGTCGCAATGCCGATATGCACCGCGCCGAAACGCGTGACCACGCCGGCTGCGTCGTCAAAACGCGCGTTGATCTGTGGGAATGCGCGCACCGCCAGCACGATCGCTCGCATCAGGAACGGGAGCAGGCTCAGGCGGACGCGATCATCGCCACTGTTCGCGTTCAGACGCACGCGCAGCGCCTCGAGTTCGGTCACATCGACCTCTTCGACATAGGTGAAGTGCGGGATGCTGCTTTTGGAGAGCTGCATTTTCTGCGCGATCTTGCGCCGCAGCCCGATCACCGGCACCGCTAGTTCTTCATGCCGCTCCGCGTACCGAGCGCCGCCGGCGCCCGCCGCCGCGGTGCCGCCGCCGCGAGCGGCGTGGCCCAAGGCCACTTCCTGCGGGGCGCGGCCCAAGGCCACTTCCTGCGGGGCGTGGCCCGAGGCCACTTCCTGCGGGGCGTAGGCTTCGAGGTCCTGGTGCAGAATGCGACCGCCGCCGCCGCTGCCGGGGACGAATTGAAGTTCGATACCGAGTTCCCAGGCACGACGTCTCACCGCTGGCGATGCGATCGGCCGCTCACCCGGACGCTTTACCGCAGGCGCAGCCGAAGCCGGGGCCAGTTGCGCTGACGATGGCGCCGGCGCCGGCGATTTCATCGGCGTTCCCGACGCAGGCGCTGCGGGCTTCGCCGCCTCGGCGCGCGCTGCTGCGCTCGCAGCGGCCGCCACGTCCGCATTGCCCGCGCCCTGCACTTCGATGCGTATCAGCTCGGCGCCGACCGCGATAAGTTGTCCGGGTTTTCCGCCCAGCGCCAACACCCTGCCCGCCACCGGTGAGGGCACTTCAACCGTCGCCTTGTCGGTCATCAAATCGGCCAAGATCTGGTCCGCGACCACGGCGTCGCCGGCTTGCACATGCCAAGCGACCAATTCGACCTCGGCAATGCCTTCGCCGATGTCCGGCGTCTTGATCACATGAACACCCATGTCATTGCTCCATTGCGCGTTTGAAGCTCGCAGCGACGCGCGCAGGACCGGGGAAATACGCCCATTCCTGCGCATGCGGATAGGGCGTGTCCCAGCCGGTAACGCGCTCGATCGGCGCCTCGAGGTGATAGAAGCAGTGCTCCTGCACCAGTGCCACCAGTTCGGCGCCGAAGCCGCTGGTGCGCGTGGCCTCATGCAGCACCACGCAGCGGCCGGTCTTCTTCACCGAATTGACCAGCGTGGCCAGGTCCAGCGGCCAGATGCTGCGCAAATCGATGATTTCCGCGTCGATGCCGCTCTCGCGCGCCGCGGCTTCAGCCACGAACACCATGGCGCCGTAGGTGAGTACGCTCAGGTCTGCGCCGGGTCGGAATACCGCGGCCGATGCCAGCGGCACCGTGTAGTGGCCTTCGGGCACCAGGCCCAGCGGGTGCTGGGACCACGGAATAACGGGTCGGTCGTGGTGACCGTCGAACGGACCGTTGTACAGTCGCTTGGGCTCGAGAAAAATGACCGGGTCATCGCACTCGATCGCAGCGATCAACAGGCCTTTGGCGTCGTAGGGGTTGGACGGCATCACCGTGCGCAGTCCGCAGACATGGGTGAACAGCGCCTCCGGGCTCTGGCTGTGCGTCTGCCCGCCGTAGATGCCGCCGCCGCAGGGCATGCGAATGGTGATCGGCGCGGTGAAATCGCCGGCCGAACGGTAGCGCAGCCGCGCCGCCTCGGACACGATCTGGTCGGAGGCCGGATAAAAGTAGTCGGCGAACTGGATTTCGACCACTGCGCGCAGGCCGTAGGCGCCCATGCCTACGGCCGTGCCGACGATGCCGCCCTCCG
>CAKKSJ010000150.1 GCA_919902965.1 Burkholderiales bacterium | reverse complement strand
GGGGCGTGCCCCCTTTTTCAACACCCTGCTAGCGGCCTTGGCGGCCAAGGGAATCTCCGCAACGGCTGCGCCGCGGGATGTCCCGGATCAAACGATGTTCAGGTGCTCGATGCCTGCGCTGATGTCGCGGTTCTGCGATTCCTTGCCGTGCAGCTTGATGTTGAGGCGCAGATCGTTGACCGAGTCCGCGTTCCTCAGGGCGTCCTCGTAGCTGATTTTTCCGGCCTCGTACAAGTCGAACAAGGCCTGGTCGAAGGTCTGCATCCCGAGTTCGCGCGACTTCTTCATTATTTCCTTGATTTCGTGCACCTCGCCCTTGAAAATCAAGTCGGCGATCAAGGGCGAGTTAAGCATGATCTCGATCGCTGCCGCGCGCCCTTTGCCTTCTTTCAGCGGAATCAGCCGCTGCGACACCAGCGCCTTCAAGTTGAGCGACAAATCCATGAGCAACTGTGCGCGTCGCTCCTCAGGAAAGAAATTGATGATGCGGTCCAGTGCCTGATTGGCGCTGTTGGCGTGCAGCGTCCCCATGCACAGGTGGCCGGTCTCGGCAAACGCCACCGCGTGCTCCATGGTCTCCTTCGAGCGGATCTCGCCGATCAGAATCACGTCGGGCGCCTGGCGCAGAGTATTGTGCAGGGCCGCTTCCCAGGAAGCCGTGTCCACGCCCACTTCGCGCTGCGTGATCAGGCAATTGACGTGCGGGTGCACGTATTCGACCGGATCCTCGATGGTGATGATGTGGCCGTGGCTGTTGTGGTTGCGATAGCCGATCATCGCAGCCAGCGTGGTCGACTTGCCCGAACCCGTGCCGCCCACCATGATCACCAGGCCGCGCTTGTTCATCACCACGTCTTTCAGTACCGGTGGCAGCCCCAGGTCCTCGAATTTCGGGATGGTCGTGGTGATCGTGCGCATGACCATGCCGATCTTGCCCTGCTGCACGAAGCAGTTCACGCGAAAACGGCCGATGCCTGCGGGCGCGATGGCGAAGTTGCACTCTTTGGTCGCCTCGAATTCGGCCGCCTGCTTGTCGTTCATCATCGCGCGCACCAGGTCGGCAGTATGCTGGCCGGTGAGCTTTTGATCCATTACGGGTGTCATCTTGCCGTCGAGCTTCATCGCCGGCGGAAAGTCCGCAGTGATGAACAGGTCGGAACCCTTCTTGCTCAGCATCAGCCGCAGCAGGTCGTACATGAACTTGGTTGACTGGCCGCTATCCATATTTCACCTCAATGACAGTTTCATCCCAAATATGCCCGGATACCGTGCTGACGGCCGGACTCGTTCTTACCACCCCTGCGCGCGCGCCGGGGGCTGCATTCTACGCGAAACGCACCACCGGCTAGCTGCCGGGGAAGGTGTCCTTGTTGGCCGCCTTGCTGCGCGCTTCCGCATTCGTGATTACGCCCTTTTTGACCAGGTCCTGCAGGTTTTGGTCCAGCGTCTGCATGCCGAACTGCTGACCGGTCTGGATCGCAGAGTACATTTGTGCGATCTTGGCTTCGCGAATCAGATTATTGATCGCGGGGGTGCCGATCATGATCTCGTGCGCTGCGACCCTGCCGGAGCCATCCTTGGTCTTGAGCAGCGTCTGCGAAATGATTGCCCGCAGGGAAGTGGAAATCATCGCGCGGATCATGTCTTTTTCGGCCGCAGGAAAGACGTCGACAATGCGGTCTATGGTCTTCGCCGCCGAGCTGGTATGCAGCGTGCCGAATACCAAGTGGCCGGTTTCCGCGCCCGACAGCGCCAGGCGGATGGTTTCCAGGTCGCGCATCTCGCCCACCAGGATCACGTCCGGATCCTGGCGCAGAGCCGATCGCAGCGCATTATTGAACGAAAGCGTGTGCGGTCCGACTTCGCGTTGGTTGATCAGGCATTTTTTCGATTCGTGCACAAACTCGATCGGATCTTCGATGGTAAGAATGTGGCCTTCTTCGGTTTCGTTCTTGTGGTTGACCATTGCCGCCAGCGTAGTGGACTTGCCCGATCCGGTCGGTCCCGTCACCAGCACCACGCCCCGCGGCTGATCCGCGATCTGCTCGAAGATCTTCGGCGCTTTCAGATCGGCGAGCGAAAGAATCTTGGAGGGAATGGTCCGCATGACTGCGCCAGCGCCGCGGTTTTGCACGAACGCGTTGACGCGGAAACGCGCGAGGCCAGGGATGGCGAAGGAAAAGTCGCATTCGAGGTTTTCCTCATAGAACTTGCGCTGGCCGTCGTTCATGATGTCATAAATCATGCCGTGGACGTCCTTATGGTCCATGGCCGGCAGGTTGATACGCTTGATGTCGCCGTGCACGCGTATCATCGGCGGCAGCCCCGAGGAGAGATGCAGGTCGGACGCCTTGTTCTTGACTACGAAGGCAAGCAGTTCGGAGATATCCATTTATAATTGCTCCATGCTGAGTGACGCGCCAGGCGAGACTGCAACTAACCGATTGGGTGCGATTCGTCGCCGGTTTCCCGCGTTCACGCCCGCGCCAAATTATGTCCACAATCGCGAGTAACTTGCAAGTCGTAAGAGAACGTATCGCGACGGCCGCGAAAGCGGCCGGTCGCGAGCCCGGCGATATTGCTTTACTGGCAGTGAGCAAGACCTTCGCGCAAAGTGCGGTGCGCGCCGCGTATGCGGCCGGGCAGCGGGAGTTCGGCGAGAACTACGTTCAGGAAGCGATCGAGAAAATCGCCGGCTTGTCCGATTTGCAGCTGGTCTGGCACTTTATCGGCCCGATTCAGAGCAATAAGACGCGCGCCATCGCCGAGCATTTCGACTGGGTGCATAGCGTCGCACGCGAAAAAATCGCTGTGCGCCTCGCCGAAGCACGCCCGGCGGGGCGCAATCCACTCGATATCTGCCTGCAGGTCAATGTGAGCGGGGAAGCGAGCAAGAGCGGCGTGAACCCGGAAGAAGTGGGAGCGCTGGCCGAGGCGGTGCGCGCGCTGCCTCGGCTCCGACTGCGCGGTCTGATGGCCATTCCTGAGCCCACCAACGACATCGCGCTGCAGCGCCGGCGCTGCGTTGATCTGCGCCAGCTGTTGCTGCAACTTAACGCCGCGGGTTACGGGCTAGATACCCTGTCGATGGGCATGTCGCAGGACCTAGAGGCGGCGGTGACGGAAGGCGCTACTATTGTGCGCATTGGAACCGCCGTATTCGGCGAAAGGAAACGGGCGTGAATATCACCTTCATAGGCGGAGGCAATATGGCGGCGGCGCTGATCGGCGGCCTCGTCGGCAAGGGCCAGGCGCCGGGCGGTATTCGCGTGGTCGAGCTTCAGCCCGAGACCCGTGCGCGCCTTGCAGCGCAGTTCGGCATCGTCTGTGTGGACGCGGTGGCAGCAGCGCTACCGCTGGGCGAAGTTGTCGTGCTGGCGGTAAAGCCGCAGCAGATGCGCGCTGCCGTTCAGGCGCTAAAGCCGCAGCTGGCGCGTGAACTCGTGATCAGTATTGCGGCTGGCATCCGCTTGGCCGATTTGTCGCGTTGGCTCGGTGGCTACCCCACGCTGGTGCGCTGCATGCCGAATACGCCTGCACTCATCGGCGCCGGCATCAGCGGCCTATACGCGGGCGCCGCGATTGCGGCGGGGCAGCGAGCCCTGGCCGAGATCATACTCGGCGCAGTCGGCGCGACGCTGTGGGTGTCGGAGGAAAGTCAGCTCGATCCGGTAACGGCAATCTCCGGAAGCGGACCGGCCTACGTGTTCTATTTCATCGAGGCCTTGCAGCAGGCAGCGCAGGAAATGGGCTTTTCTGCCGAAGATGCCAGGAAGCTCGCAGTGGAAACCTTCGCCGGGACGGCCAAGCTCGCGGCACAGAGCCCTGAGCATCTTGCGCTACTGCGTGAACGCGTGACTTCCAGGGGTGGTACAACCGAGCGCGCGCTTGCCAGCATGGAGGCCGATGGGGTCAGGAGCCTTATCGTGCGGGCACTCCACGCAGCCAACCAGCGCGCGCACGAACTCGGCGAGCAGCTGGGCACTGACGAATGACGCGCAATCTGCAAACTCGGTTCATCGGGCGCGACGCAAACTGGCAGTATTTCAGGCGGGGTCTATCGGCGCGAAAGCGGTGCTCGAACTACCAAGTGTTGCAACGAGGCGCGTTCGCCAGTGCTACCCTTGATGCGCAGCCCAAGGGCATCCGCCTTGGATGGGTTTTGTCGTTCTCTCAGGCGAAGTAGATGCTAGCTCAGATATTGAATTTTCTCCTCAACACGATTTTCGGATTTTTCGTGTTCGTGCTGTTGGCGCGTTTTTTTCTGCAACTCATGCGCGCGCCTTTCCACAACCCGCTTGGCCAGTTCGTTATCGCATTGACCAATTGGCTGGTGATACCCGCTCGGCGCTTTATTCCCGGATTGTTCGGCCGGGATCTGTCGAGTTTCGTACTTGCCTGGCTGATCGAGGCCTTGCTTCTGTTGCTGCTTTACGTGCTTAGAGGCGGGGGCTTGCCCGGCGCCCCGGGAGCAGTGATAGGCATTTTTTTCGGTCTGAGCCTGCTCGAACTGGCGCGCTTCAGTCTGTATTTGCTGATTGGCGTCATCCTGATCCAGGCGGTGATCAGTTGGATCAACCCCTATGCGCCGCTCGCTCCGCTGTTCAATACGCTTACTGCTCCATTTCTGCGACCGTTCCGGCGCCTTATCCCGCCTATCGGCAATGTCGATTTGTCGCCTCTGTTCGTGTTGGTCATCGCACAGTTGCTGCTGATTCCGCTCGAGTACCTTGTGCGCTCGATGTCGGTGCTGTTTTGAACTGGTATCACAGCGATCGCGGGGGATGCACCCTCCAGATTCATGCCCAGCCGGGCGCCAGGCGTACCGAAGTGATCGGATTGCACGCTGATTGCCTTAAGCTGCGGCTCGCTTCGCCGCCTGTGGACGGCAAGGCCAACGCCTGCCTGCTCGAATTTCTTGCACAACGCCTGCGCGTGAAGCGCAGTCAGCTAACGATTACCCGCGGTTTGAGTTCGCGCCGCAAGACGGTATTTGTTGCAGTGGCCGGGCTGCAGCCTTCTGCGCTGCTCGAGCTGGAAGCAAAACAAGGCTGAAGCCGGCGCGGCATGTACAGCGTCGCGCATCGCGTCTTAACGCCGCTAGCCGTTTCCGGCGTCGTAGACGATCTGGCCCTGCAGCAGGGTGTAGCACACCTTGCCGGGCAAATCGATGCCGAGGAAAGGTGTGTTTTTGCCCTGGCTCTTGAGCGCAGCGGCGCTTAGCTTGCCGTAGTAATCGGCATCGAATACACAGACATCGGCCGTATGACCGACCGACAGGTGGCCGGCGTCCACGCCGAGAATGCGCGCAGGCTCGCGCGTTATGCGCGCAAGCGCCTGCCCCAGGGGCACTTTCATTTCCACAGCCCATTTCAGTGTGAGCGGAAGCAGCAGCTCGAGGCCGGTGGCGCCGGCTTCCGATTCGGCGAAAGGCAGAAGCTTGGAATCTTCGTCTACTGGCGCGTGGTCGGAGCAGAGCGCGTCTATGGTGCCGTCTATCAGCCCCTGGCGCAGCGCATCGCGATCGCGCGAGGTGCGCAGCGGCGGCTGCAGGTGACAATGCGCGTCGAAGTAGGCCAGATCCATTTCCGACAAGTGCGTGTGGTGGATGCCGACATCACAACTGATCGGCAAGCCGTCGCGCTTCGCGGCGCGGACCATTTCCACTCCCTCGCGGGTCGACAGCCGGCACAGGTGCACGCGCGCACCTGTGGCGCGCATCAGTTCGACGATGCTTGCAATCGCAATGGTTTCTGCGAACGCGGGAATTCCGGGCAGTCCGAGGCGCGTAGCGACTTCACCATCGTGCGCCACGCCGTCTTTCGCCAGATAGGCGTCCTGCGGGCGCAGCCAGACGCTGAAGCCGAAGGTGGCGGCGTACTGCAGCGCACGCCACAGCACCTGGCTGTCCTGCAGCGGTACGTCCGCATGGGAGAAGCCGACGCAGCCGGCGTCGCGCAGCTCCGCCATTTCGGTGAGTTGTTCGCCGGCCAGTCCGACCGTGAGCGCCCCGATCGGATAAACATGGGCCAGGTTGAGCGTCTTGGCGCGGTGCTTGAGCATTTCCACCAGACCGGGTTCGTCCAGCGCCGGCTCAGTGTCAGGTGGACAGGCGAGGCTGGTTACGCCTCCCGCCGCTGCAGCCAGCAACTCGGATTCAAGCGTCGCTTTGTACTCCAGCCCCGGTTCGCGCAGCCGCGCCGCAAGGTCGATCAGGCCCGGGCAAACCACCAGTCCCCTGGCGTCGATTACGCGGTTTGCGCTGAAGCCACCCGGGGCTGTGCCCACCGCCGCGATCTTGCCGGCGGCGACAAACAGGTCCGCCTGGGTGTCGATGTTGTTGCTCGGGTCAATCAATCGACCGTTCTTAATATGAATTTTCATCTAAATCAGTTTCCCGCCAATATGCTCATTACCGCCATCCTGACAGCAATACCGAACGTCACCTGCGACAGGATCACCGCATGCGAGCCGTCGGCGACCGCAGAATCTATTTCCACACCGCGGTTCAACGGTCCCGGGTGCATGACGATGGCGTCCGGTTTTGCCAATGCCAGTTTTTCCGGTGTCAGCCCGTAGTACTTGAAGAACTCCTGCGCGGAGGGCAGAAGAGCGCCGCGCATGCGCTCGCTTTGCAGGCGCAGCATCACCACCACGTCGACGTCGCGCAAGCCCTGCTTCAGGTCGTAGTACACCTTGACCCCCAGCTTCTCTGCGCCCGCCGGAATCAGTGTCATGGGGCCGATGACGCGTATGTCCGGCGTGCCCATGATAGTCAGTGCGTGGATCAAGGAGCGTGCCACGCGCGAATGCAGCACGTCGCCGACGATGGCTACCGACAGCCGGCTGAAATCCTTCTTGTAATGGCGGATGGTGTAAAGGTCGAGCAGGCCCTGTGTCGGGTGCGCATGGCGCCCGTCGCCGGCATTGACCACATGCAGGTGGCTGGCGACGTGGCTTGCGATCAGGTGCGGCGCTCCGCTTTCCGCGTGTCTCACCACGAACATGTCCGCATGCATGGCGGACAGATTGTCCACGGTGTCGAGCAGGGTTTCGCCCTTGGCATGCGAGGAAACCGCGATGTTCAGATTAATGACGTCGGCCGACAGGCGCTTGGCCGCGATTTCGAAGGTGGTGCGGGTTCGGGTGGAGTTTTCGAAAAACAGATTGAACACCGATTTCCCGCGCAGCAAGGGGACTTTCTTGACCTCGCGCGCAGTAACGCCGACAAAGGAAGTGGCAGTGTCAAGAATATGGGTAATCGTCTCGCGCGGCAGCCCTTCTATGGTAAGCAGGTGCTGCAGTTCGCCCTTGTCGTTCAATTGTGGGTTACGCATCGAATTTCAGCCTGAGTTTTCCATTTTCGTAGCGGTCGAGCACCAGCATCTGTTCGGTCGGGACTTCCAGTCTGGCGCCAATATATTGTGCGGCGACCGGCAATTCGCGCCCGCCGCGGTCGATCAGCACGGCGAGGCTGATCGAAGCGGGCCGGCCGTAGTCAAACAATTCGTTCATTGCGCCGCGCACGGTGCGGCCGGTGTAGAGCACGTCGTCGACAAGAATGATATGGCGGCCAGCAATATCGAACGGGATCTTGGTGGGCTTGATCTGGGGATGCAGCCCGGTCTTGTCGAAATCGTCACGATAGAAGGAGATATCGAGCAGTCCTAGCGGCAGCACGATACCGAGTGCCGCGTGCAGCCGCTCGGCCAAATAGACTCCGCCGGTATGAATGCCGACCAGAGCGGTATCGGGGGTCGCATGCGCCCGGAGTTGTTGCACCAACTCTGCGCACAGGGTTTCAGGGTCAGGAAGTAGCGGGGTCATCGAAATAGCTCTGCAAAATAATCTGCGCCGAAACTTGATGGGTGCGCAATTTGTGTTTGCGCCCCCCTTTTCCGGCCGTCCTTAATGCCTCGTCGGCCGCCGCCGAACTCAGGCGCTCGTCCACCAGCTTGACCGGCAAGCCGAATCGGGCTTGTAGTTGGCGCGCGAAGCGGCGGCAGCGGCGCGTCAAATCATGTTCCGCGCCGTCCATCGAAAGCGGCAGTCCTACCACCAGAAAGCCGGGTTTCCATTCGGCCACCAGGCCCGCGGCTTCGTCCATGCGCAGGGCGCTTTTTTCCGCGACGATTAGCCCGAGGGGATGGGCTACGCCGACGGTGGATTCGCCGACAGCGACGCCGGTGAACTTCTCGCCGAAATCAAAGGCGAGTACCGTGCCGGTAGCGGTCATACAAACTGGGGCCGACGCTTGCCGGGCGGCCAAGCCGGTGTCGTTTCTGCTCATTGGCGTCGGGACCTTTCGCGCCGGCGGTATTCACGCATGTCCCGTGTCCTCGGACAGATTGGCAAAATCAACGCCTAACAACTCCATCGCCGCGGGCAGTTTTTCCTCTGCTGGCAAATCGAAAATAATCTGTGTGCCTGCTTCCACGGTCAACCAGGCGTTTTGTCCCAGTTCGTGCTCCAGTTGTCCGGCAGACCAGCCGGAATATCCCAATGTGACCAGCATCCTGGCTGGACCGCGGCCCTTGCCTACTGCCTCGAGAATGTCTTTCGAGGTCGTGAGGCCAAGCTCGTCGCGCACATTCAGTGTGGAATGCCAGTCCCCTATCGGCTGATGCAGCACGAAACCGCGGTCAGTCTGAACCGGACCGCCGAAGTACACAGGAATATCGTGCAGTTCGCGCTGCTCCAGCTTGATATTGATGCGTTCGAAAAGAGCTTGCAGGCTCAAGTCGATGGGGCGGTTGATTACCACGCCCAGTGCGCCTTGGTCGTTGTGTTCACAGATGTAAGTGAGGGACTTGGAAAAATAGGGATCCACCATGTTCGGCATTGCGATGAGAAAATGGTGGGTAAGGTCGATCGCCACAAGCCTATTTTAGTCCTCCGGCGGGACAATCACAATTCCGGTTTGCGTAGCGCAGCCAGTCCGGGCTGCGCGCGCCGCCGCCCTGTTAGATTTCGACCATCTCGAAGTCTTCCTTGCGCGCGGCACATTCCGGGCAGGTCCAATTGATGGGAACGTCCTCCCAGCGCGTGCCGGGGGCGATGCCTTCGTCGGGGGCGCCGGCGGCCTCGTCGTAGAGGTAGCCGCAAATGAGGCACATCCAGGTCTTGAATTCGGTGCTGGTCGATGTGGCTGGCATGTCCTGGGCTTGGCTTTGGGTTAAAATAGGGCCGCATCTTACCCTGTTGCCATGGCTAGTTCCAGCATGGCGCCCACCATGCCCACCTCCCTGCCCCCGATCGTCCTCAGCTTTGCAGCCACCGATCCTACGGGCGGTGCCGGCATCCAGGCCGATTTGCTCACCTTGTCGAGTATGGGCTGCCACGCCCTTAGCGTCGTTACGGCGATTACCGTACAGGACACCGCCGGCATCGAGGATGTATTGCCGATTGACGCGGATTGGGTTAGCGACCAGGCGCGCGTATTGCTGGAAGACATGCCGGTCGCTGCGTTCAAAATCGGCCTGGTGGGAAGTGTGGAAAACTGCGCCGCCATCGCCGAAGTGGTGTCGGACTATCCAGACGTACCGCTGATCTTCGATCCTGTGCTGGCTTCGGGTCGGGGCGACGAGATCGCGACCGAGGAAATGATCGAAGCCATGCGCGAAATGCTGATTCCACAGACCACCATTATCACTCCCAACAGCCTGGAGGCGCGCCGCCTCGCCGACGACGGCGGCGACGAGGAGCGTAGCCTCGAGGATTGCGCCAAGCGTATCCTGGAGATGGGCTGCGAATACGTGCTGATTACCGGCACGCACGAAAACACGCCGCAGGTGATCAATACGCTCTATGGCCAGCAGGGCGTGATTCGCAGTGACAGCTGGCAGCGTCTGCCCGGCAGCTATCATGGTTCGGGCTGCACCCTGGCCTCGGCCATTGCGGCCACCCTCGCCAACGGTCTGGACATACCCGAGGCCGTGCGCGAGGCGCAGGAATATACCTGGCAGACCCTCAATGCCGGTTTTCGCCCGGGCATGGGGCAGCATATCCCCGACCGCTTTTTCTGGGCGCGCGAAGCCGAGGACGACGAAAAGAAAGCGGAGAGCTGAAGCTTGAAACACAAGCTCGCCGGGCTCTACGCGATCACGCCGGATGAGCCGCACACCGATGTTCTCGTCCAAAAAGTCGGCCTGGCGCTGCGCGGCGGCGCGTCGGTGGTGCAATACAGAAACAAGACCGCCGGTCCTGCCCTGCGGCTCGCGCAGGGGCGTGCGCTGGCCGCCTTGTGCCGCGCTGCCGGCGCAGCCTTTCTGGTGAATGATGATTTCGCCCTCGCGCTGGAGCTGGATGCCGACGGCGCGCACCTCGGTGCGGACGACGGCGACCTTGTGCAAGCAAGGCAATGCCTCGGACCGGACAAGCTGCTGGGCGCTTCGTGCTACGACCGCATCGAGCTTGCCGAAGCCGCGCAGCAGGCGGGCGTGGACTATCTGGCTTTCGGCAGTGTGTTCAGTTCAGGCACCAAACCCGGGGCGGTGCGCGCGCCGCTGACTATTTTCGCCGAGGCGCGCCGGCGCTGCGCCTTGCCGCTGGTGGCGATCGGCGGCATTTCCCTGCAGAATGCGTCCCAGGTATTCGCCGCCGGCGCTGACGCAGTCGCCGTGATCAGTGCCTTGTTCGACGCCGGCGATATTGCCGCGCGTGCGGCCGGCTTTACCCGACTTTATCAACAACAGCGGATGCAGCAATGAGCAACGAATC
>CAKKSJ010000149.1 GCA_919902965.1 Burkholderiales bacterium | reverse complement strand
TGGGCAATCCCCTGCGCAAACTGGATGTTCTTGTTTACTTCCTCCAGGTACAGATTCTGCCCGCCGAAATGCTGCTGCGCATAGGAGTAGCAACCGCCCAATTCGAGATCGAGCCGCTTGCTGGCGCCCTTGAAAAACTGCGGCGTCTTGAGTACCAGGTCCTCGCCCGAAGCGAACACCACCTGCTCCTTGCCTTCAGTGGTGCGCTTGGTTGCGAGGCCGCCGGCGACAAACTCCGGATACAGGCGGTCGCGGCATTTCTCGAGGTAGCAGCGGTCTGACATCTGCGCGATGATGTCGGCCGAACCGAGCATGCTGCCGAGCAGCCTGTAGATTGGAGAGGGCACCTTGATGTTCCCCACCGGGGTCTCGTAGCCGGTGAAGTGGATCAACTCGGCGGCAATGTCGGCCATTTCCGGCATGCCGATTTTCGGCAGATAGTCCTTGAGAAATACCGATCCGCGCGAGACGTGGGTAAGGGTGAACTCGGCGCCGTTCTTGTGCTCATGGTCAGCGAGTTCGCGCACATAGCCCATGTCGTGGAACAAGGCGGTGATCACGCCCAGACGGAACAGGGTATCGCCGAAGCGCTGGGCGCCGATCTTCGAGCGCTCATAGCCGTCGATCAGGCGCGCCATGGCGAGCGTCACATCCAGCACGTGCTGGATGTCGTGATAAGCCGTGTCGCATGGATGAAATCCCGGATATTCGCCGCGGTAGAGCCGGGTCAGGTCGCGGAATGCATGGTCGAGCAGCTTAGTCGGCGCCGAAGGGTAGAGTTCGAGGTAGATGCGATCGATTTCGTCATTGACCACCTGCGGATCGGTGGTGTTGAATTGCGCGCTGACGTCGAAATCATTGCCCCGAAAATCCATACTTGTCTCCGTGTTTTCTTGTCATTCAGGCGGCCGCATCAAGCCCGTGTTCGGCGCCTACTTTAACGCAAAACGATTATCCCGTATTGGGCGAATGCGGAGCGGTTTTCCGCACTATGTCACAATATTTCACAATCTCCGCGCCGGATTGAAATTCACGGCAAAATCAATCAGGTAGAGCAGGAAATGGGCTCAGGTCTTGAGGGAGAAGGGAGTGAAGTCGGTACTGCGGTCATAGAAGTCCTCGCGTTCGGCCCGCTTGAGCGCATTGACCACCTTGTAGGTGAGCGGGGTGAAGACGATTTCGACACCGACCTTGATCACGAACTGCGACAGCATCACCAACGGCAGTTTGTCGTTGGGAATGATGCCGCTGCCATAGAAAGCGAGCGGATAGAACAGCGCCGAGTCCACCGCCTCGCCGAAAAGGGTAGAGCCGATGGTTCGGGTCCACAGCCATTTGCCGGCGGTGAGAATTTTCATTTTTGCCAGCACGTAGGAGTTGGCGAATTCGCCGCAAAAGTAGGCGAACATCGAAGCGAGGACAATGCGCCAGGTCGAACCGAAGGCAATCTCATAGGCCGGCTGGTTGTTCCAGAACGGCGCAGGCGGCAGGGCCACCACGACCGCGGCCATGAAGGAAGCAAAGCCGAGGCCGGCGAAGCCGGCCCAGATCACCTTGCGCGCGCGCGCGTAGCCGTACACCTCGGTGAGGATGTCGCCGAACACATAGGATATGGGAAAGAACAGCACGCCGGCGCCGAAGCTGACCGCGCCGAAATAGGGCAGGCTGATTTGCGCGATTTTTGCCGGCCCGATCAGGTTGGAACAGATCAGCACGACGACGAAGGC
>CAKKSJ010000148.1 GCA_919902965.1 Burkholderiales bacterium | reverse complement strand
GATTGCCTGTCACCATTTTTTTGCGCGCTGCGCCGCGAAGCAAGTCCTCCTGGGGGACGCGCGCCAACCGTAATTTCTGTACGGATGAAAAGCGCATCCGTACAGAAATTACGGTTATGGTTACAAGCAAGGATGGTTTGGGGTGGTTTTATCCAAGATCGTCGATTGCATGCGGATGCGCTTTTGATCCGCGCGCAATCGAGGATCCGCGCGGACGGTTTTTCGTCCGCGCCAACGATGATAGTGTTGTTCAAAGGAGTATGAAAATGGAGTACAGAAAACTAGGCGCGAGCGGCCTCAAAGTCTCGCCCATCTGCCTGGGCACGATGATGTTCGGCGAGCGCACCGACGCTGCTGAAGCCGGCCGCATCGTCGCGTCGGCGCGCGCCGCGGGGGTCAATTTCATCGACACCGCCGACGTCTACGCCAAGGGTGAGTCCGAGCGCATTAGCGGCAGCTTGATTGCGACGGAGCGCGAGCAATGGGTGCTGGCGACCAAGCTCGGCAACCCCATGGGCAAGGGTCCGAATGACGGCGGCCTGTCGCGGTCCTGGATGATGCGCGCCATCGACGCGAGCCTGCAACGCCTGAACACGGACTGGATCGATGTCTACTATTTGCACCTGGACGATCCGTCCACGCCGATCGAGGAGACACTCGTCGCCATGAGCGAAATCATCGCCGCCGGCAAGGTGCGCTATTTCGGCGTGTCGAACTACCGCGCCTGGCGCATCGCGCAGATCGCAGAACTGTGCGCCAAGCTGGGCGTGCCTGCGCCCATCGTAAGCCAGCCCTACTACAACGCCATGAACCGCATGCCGGAAACGGAGATTCTGCCGGCCTGCGCCAACTACGGGCTGGGCGTGGTGCCCTACAGCCCGCTCGCGCGCGGCGTGCTCACCGGCAAGTACGCGCCCGGCCAGGCGCCTGCCGCGGACACGCGCGCCGGCAAGCAGGACAAGCGCATGATGGAGACCGAGTTCCGCGCAGAGTCGCTCGCCATGGCGCAGACTTTCAAGGCGCATGCCGAGAAGCGCGGCATGAGCGCCGGCCAGTTCGCGCTCAACTGGGTGCTCAACAACCGTCTGATCACTTCGGTGCTGGCGGGGCCGCGCACGCTAGCGCAGTGGTCCGAATACCTCGGCGCCCTGGAGCAGCGTTTTTCGGCCGAGGACGAGGCGCTGGTCGATTCTCTGGTGAAAAGCGGGCATCCGTCCACGCCGGGTTATAGCGACCCGCGCTATCCCATCGCCGGGCGGCCTACTCGAACGTAATGCGCGCAGTTGGTCGGGAAACCGAGGTGCAATCCCTGATGTGGGCTAAAATCCGACTCAATAGCAATCTGGAATCTTTCACTTGCTGATACCCGTAATTTTGTCCGGCGGCGCCGGCACCCGCCTGTGGCCCGTGTCGCGCGAAGCGCATCCCAAGCCTTTCATCGTGCTGCCGGACGGGCAGAGCCTGATGCAGAAGACGCTGCTGCGCGCCGCGGCATTGAGGCCGGATGCCATCCTTACCATCACCAACCGGGATTATTTCTTCATTACCCGCGATGCCTACGCCGAAGTGGCGCTGGCTCCCGGCATAGCGCTCGATTACCTGCTCGAACCGTGTGGACGCAATACCGCGCCGGCGATCGCAGCGGGCGCTTTGCGCCTGCGCGATCAGTTCGGCGACGCGGCGATTATGCTGGTATTGCCTTCGGACCACCTGATCAGCGATGTTGCCGGCTTTAGCGCTGCGGTGAAATCTGCCGTGGAACTGGCGGAACAGGGCCATCTGGTCACCTTCGGCATCACGCCCAGCGGCGCTGAAACGGGATTCGGCTATATCGAGGCCGACCAGGCGCACAAGTTGGGCAGCGCGGGCATGGCGGTGCGCCGCTTCGTCGAGAAGCCTAGCAGGGAGAAGGCCGAGGAATATCTGGCTTCAGGACACTATTACTGGAATTCCGGCATGTTCTGCTTTCGTGTTGGCGACTTCCTCGCCGAGCTGGCGCGCTGCGCCCCCGAGGTTTCGGACGCGGTTGCGGCGGCCTGGCAGGCGACGCCGCGCGCGCAGACGCCGGTGGAGATCGATGCGGCATCCTTCGCCCGCGTCGCTGATATTTCCGTGGACTACGCCGTCATGGAAAAGGCACAAGGCGTCGCCGTCGTGCCCGGGCGCTTCGACTGGAGCGACATAGGCTCCTGGCAGGCGCTGAGTGAGCTGGTGCGCGCCGACGCCGAGGGCAATCGCGTCCAGGGCGCGGCCGTGCTCATCGACAGCAAGAATTGTTACGTGCGCAGCGAAGACCGGCTGGTGGCGGCATTGGGCGTGGACAACCTGCTCGTGGTGGATACGCCGGACGCCTTGCTGGTGGCCGATCGCAACCGCGCGCAGGATGTAAAAAGTATCGTCCAGCGCCTCAAGGCCGAGGGTCACGAAAGCGCGCACCTGCATCGCACCGTGCACCGCCCCTGGGGCACTTACACCGTGCTGGAGGAGGGGCCGCGCTTCAAGATCAAGCGCATCGTGGTCAAGCCGGGCGCTTCCCTGTCGCTGCAATACCATCACCGCCGCAGCGAGCACTGGGTGGTGGTCTCGGGCAGCGCCAAAATCGTCAACGGCGAGCGCGAGATTATTCTGGGCGCAGACCAGTCGTCCTACATTCCGGCCGGCACCGCACACCGACTCGCCAACCCGGGCGCTGTAGATTGCGTCATGATCGAGGTACAGAGCGGCGATTATTTGGGTGAAGACGATATCGTTCGTCTCGAAGACCATTACGGAAGGAAGTGAACCCGCCATGAGCAAGGTCGCGTTAATCACGGGCATCACCGGGCAGGACGGCGCCTATCTCGCCGAGTTCCTGCTCGGAAAAGGCTATCTAGTCCACGGCATTAAGCGTCGCACTTCGCTGATCAACACCGACCGCATCGATCACCTGTATCAGGATCCCCACGAGAGCAACAGGCGCTTCATACTGCACCACGGCGACCTCACCGATTCATCCAACCTGGTGCGCATCATCCAGCAGACCCAGCCGGACGAAATCTACAATCTCG
>CAKKSJ010000147.1 GCA_919902965.1 Burkholderiales bacterium | reverse complement strand
ATAACAAGTCATTCCAGCGGACCGTCAAAAAGCTGCGCTTTTTACCGTCCGCTGAATTCCAACGTTGGGCGACAAGCTGAATTAACCGTCTGGGACAGACAAATGCGATCCACTTTCAAACTTCCCATTGACGTACAGTCAATGCACTTCACACAGGGCTCGCAGGAAGCAGTTTCCGCGGCACCACCTGAAACAATCCAGTCCTACGTGTGGTTCGTCGCCCCCGTCAACACAGACGTAATCAACCCCGGTTCGTACGAGGTCGACTCTGAAACAGGAACCGTCACTGTTCGGTTTTATCGAGTCGAGAACGAACAGGATGATGCGATATTTCAGGACACCAAGCAGCTCGTACTAGTCGCGGATGAAAACGGGAAGCCGTTTGTTCCGACTCGTTATCTCACAGATAACAGGGGGCACTACCCCTGTACAGCGGTCGAAGTTCGTTTTCCGTCTATGTTAGACGGCGACTTGCTGCGGCGACCTGACAAGCCGTTTTCTGAGGCAGATCGCGAGCGTATGGAGCTATTGGGCCCGGAACCGATGCCGGAGAAGTTAGCAGCCCTATTGGCCGCAAACCGCGCGATAAAGCAATATGGAGCAAGTAAGGGCAGAACAATATCAGCTTCTGAGGTAACAGCACTGATTACAGTTCACGAGCAAAAGGAGCCTCGGCGGCCCTTAACGAAGACAATAAGTTTGGTTACGACGGAAAACGCATTCAAGGATGCTGCGGCCGACTATTATCTTGGGGAAGCTAAAGAGACAGTAACACTTGCTCTCGCATCATTGCGAAAGGCACATCCGCGCCCTCCATCGAATGAAGCCGAATTGCATGCTCTCGTCTTGTCATCAATCGACCAGATTCTGGTTCATCACATTGAAACTCGTAGGCTGGTTGATCCGTTTTGGGACGGCTCGCGGAAGATCAAGATCAATGGAGATGAGATCGAAATTCCGAGGATCCCCAAAGGCGAGTCAGAAATTCAACCAACGCTGCACGTATTCCTTCAAATGGCGCTAGAACCATTTGGAGTACATGTGATACGCGAAAGTGATGAAGGATCTGGCTCTTTGGATTTCAGGTTTTCTACAACTACTCCTGCCGCGGAACTTGTTTCGGTAGCAGCAGAATTTAAACTTGCCCAGCACAAAGAAGTAAAAGCAGGAATTACTCGACAACTTCCCCTTTACATGGACTCAATCCCATGCACGCATGGGGTTTTTGTGCTTATGTGGTTTAAGGATGAAAAAGGAAAATATTTCTCTGAGCCAAAGACCCAGGACTTGGCCGCAACGAGATCCTTTCTTAACGGTTTGGCATCTAAACCGGAGAACAAGGATCATGTTATTGAAGCACGAGTAATCGATTGCTCTATTCGGCCGTCAGCATCAAAACTGAGGTAGATAGTGGTGCTAGTCAGGACTAGATTCGCCCAACAAAGCGTTGCAGGTGACGTCAGTCCCGCTGCGCGTGTCAGTCGTACCTGAACGCTGGCGTTGGAAGCCCCTATGCCAACCAAACCGCTTGATCGACTAATGTTTGCGCAAGGAGAGCTTTGCTTCTTCTGCAAAAAAGGCCTCTGTCGAAAAGCGAAGCTAGCATTGAACACCTTGTCGCAAGTGCCAATGGGGGAAATAATAGCGACGAGAATTGCGTGGCCTGCTGCAAGGCAGTCAATGCACTGTTGGGCAGCATGTCACTGAAGGAAAAGATTCAAGTTGTACTCAATCAGCAAGGCAAGTTTAAATGTCCCAACGGAACCGCCTCTTCCAAAGGTGTTGCGCAGCCGAAGGCCACGCCCAAGACTCCTGCGGCCGCCAAATCGAAGGAAGACAGGATCAAATTGGTTCTCGCCAATTTGAAGCAACGCGGCAACGCGAAGCCTCGGACGCTCAAGGCCTTGACGAGCACGATCGGGTCGCTATTTCCTATGGTTTTATCTGAGGTCGAATTGACTGCATTGGTTCAGCAATTGGAATCGACCGGCAAGATTTTAGTTTCAGAAAACAAGGTCACATATGTACTCTGAATCGATGGCTTCTAACTCTAAATGCAACGGACCTCCTTCGGCGGCCGTGGATTATCCACGTTAGAAGCGCATGCCTCGTCAAATGAATTTGTCCGCTTATCGATATAGCCTCATCGCGGTCTTGGCATTGGCGATTTGGTTGGTGGGGTGCACTCCGAAGGGCGAGGACGCGAAGAAGCAATTGGAGCTGAAAGGGATCAAGTACTCTCAGGCGTCCTTTTTCAAAGCGGTGACCGAAGGACGGGCAGATATTGTCCTGCTGTTCCTCGATGCTGGAATCGATATTCGCGCGCGGCTCCTTACGAAGACACCGATCATGGTGGCCTCTACGCACGGCAGATCCGAGGTTACTCGCCTCCTTCTAGATCGGGGTGCAGAGGTTAATGTAAGAGACGACAGAAATTGCACAGCATTGATGCTGGCTATGGAGCACGCGGCGCCGAATGACCTGATTGAGCTTCTGCGATCAAAAGGGGGGACCATAGAACTTGCACGCGACCATGATAGGTGGGTCGTAAAAGGCAGCGAAGCAAACTTCAAGAACAACATGCTTGAGGTGGTAGGTAAAGTGGAGAACCGATCGATGTTTGCCGCGCTCTACCCATCGTTCGAACTGACGATTACGGATCGCATGGACAGGCCGGTCGAAAGGCGCATTTTTCCGCCAGGGCAATACATTGCGGGCGATGGCAACACAGCTGACCGTTGGCCCGCCAAAACAACCATGTCGATCAAAATCACGACGCCCAACGTGGAGCATGGCATCGGCTATCGACTTTATCTCTTCTATCCCGACCAGTGATCGACCAGTGCGTGCTGCTTCTAACCCCGCGCTGAAGCGCGGACCCATCGCAAGCGGCCTTCGTTCGCTTGCGATGGACTGCTTAGCGCGATCGTTGAGCGGGTGCTTTTCGAACTGGGCTTCTTCCGCCTCAGGGTCGCTTCCAGTCGTCCAGGCTATCTGCGGAGTCGATTCCTTGCCCTGGACGCGGCTGCGCAGACGGCGCGTGAACCGCGTCAGCCGCGAGCGTTCTCCGCCGCTTCGGCCTGCCGGTCGGCGTGGTAGCTCGAGCGCACCATCGGCCCGATCGCGGCGTGCAGGAAACCCATTTCCCGCGCCGCCTGCTCGAACACGGCAAACCCGTCCGGGTGGACGTAGCGCAGCACCGGCAGGTGGTGCGCGGTCGGCTGCAGGTACTGGCCTATGGTGAGCATGTCCACGCCGTGCGCGCGCAGGTCGCGCATAACCTGGATGATCTCCTCATCGGTCTCACCCAGGCCCAGCATCAGGCCCGATTTGGTCGGGATGCCGGGGCGGCGCGTTTTGTATTCTTGCAGCAGTTTGAGCGAATGCCGGTAATCCGAGCCGGGTCGGGCCTGGCGGTACAGCCGCGGCACGGTCTCGAGGTTGTGGTTCATCACGTCGGGCGGCTCTGCAGCGAGTATCCCGAGCGCGGCCTCTAGCCGGCCGCGGAAATCGGGCACCAGCACTTCGATGCGCGTGCGCGGTGAAAGCTCCCGCACTGCGCGTATGCAGTCGGCAAAATGCCGCGCGCCGCCGTCGCGCAGGTCATCGCGGTCGACGCTGGTGATGACCACGTAGTCGAGCGCCAGCGCGGCGATGGTCTGCGCCAGATGCCGCGGCTCGCCCGCATCCGGCGGCGCCGGGCGCCCGTGGGCGACATCGCAAAACGGGCAGCGCCGCGTGCACAGCTCGCCCAGAATCATGAAAGTGGCGGTGCCTTTGCCGAAACATTCGCCGATATTGGGACAGGAGGCTTCTTCGCATACGGTATTCAGCTTGTTCTCGCGCAGGCGGCGCTTGATTTCCTCGAAGCGCGTGCTGCCGGAACCGGCCTTGACCCGGATCCACGCGGGTTTTTTCAGCCGCTCCTGCGGCAGGATTTTGATCGGGATGCGCGCCGTTTTGGCGCGGCCTTTTTCAGCGCCCGCGCTCATGTTCGGCCAGGATGTGCGCGAGTTCGGCGGCGAGCCGTTCGGCCAACTCGTCGGCCGGGGCGCTGATGCCCAGATCGCGCGTCTGCGTCACCGCGAGGCCGGGATAGCCGCAGGGATCGATCGCCAGAAATGGGGAGAGGTCCATGTCCACGTTCAGGGCGACACCGTGATAGCAGCCTGCGCTGCGTACGCGCAGTCCCAAAGCGGCGATTTTCGCCCCGCTCACATAAATACCCGGCGCGCCGGCTTTGCGCTGCGCGGCGATACGGTAGTGCGCCAGTGTGTTGATTACGGTCTGCTCGAGCAGGCTGACAAACGCGCGGATCTTGAGATTGCGTCGCGCCAGGTCGAGCAGCGTGTACATCACCACCTGGCCGGGACCGTGATAGGTAATCTGGCCGCCGCGATCGACGTGCTCCAGCGCGATGGCGGAGCCGCGCGGCAGGTGCTCGGGGCGGCAGGCGAGACCCGCGGTGTATACCGGCGGGTGTTGCAGCAGCCACAGTTCGTCCGGCGTATCCTGCTGGCGCGAGCTGGTGAACTGGCGCATCGCCGCGTAGGTCGGCCGATAATCAACCAGACCAAGCCGCCTGACATACGGTGCAGAAACCGGCACAGACCGACCCGTCGCGACTGGGGCGGGGCGTGCCGTTTCGGCCGAGCGCTCGCGATCTTGACCGTGCATGTCTACAGCACCATTTTGACCATCGGGTGGTCGCACAGATCGCGATACAGATCATCGAGCTGCAGGCGTGAATTGACGCGCACGGTGACCGTCAGCGACAGGTACTTGCCCAAGCGGCTTTTGCGCATTTCCATGGTGCCGGCATTGAAATCCGGCGCGTGGCGCAGGACCACGTCCGTTACCGCCTGGGCAAAGCCAGGTCGGGTTTCACCCATGACCTTGATCGGAAAGTCGCAGGGGAAAGCGAGCAGCGATTCGGGTTCAGGCGTCGACATTGTCCGGCGCACGCATCACCGTGCGCTTGTAGTCCTGATAGAGCTGATACATGCGTGCGGCCACCGGTCCGGGCCTGCCCGCGCTTGCCCCGTGACCGACCGGTTTGCCGTCCAGGGTCGAAATCGACAGCACCTCCTTGGTCGAGGAGGTGAGCCAGAGTTCGTCCGCGTCGCGTACCTCGGCTTCGCGCACCTGGCGGATTTCCAGCGGCAGCCGGTGGGCGCGCGCCAGTTCTATGACGACGTCGTAAGTGATGCCGGGCAGTATGAAGTTGGTCTTGGGCGGGGTAATGATGACACCGCCCTTGACGGCGAAAATGTTGCTCGCGGAGCCCTCGGTGAGCATCCCATCGCGCAGCAGCACGACTTCGGCTGCATTGCCGTCGACGGCGGCCTGGCGCAGCAGGCAGTTGGCGAGCAGCGATACCGACTTGATGTCGCAACGCAGCCAGCGGTTGTCCGCGGCGGTGATTGCGGCCACGCCCTGGTCGCGCTGGTTCTGCGGCGGCGTCGTGAGCGGGTTGCTCATCATGAACACGGTGGGCTTCACGTCCTTGGGAAACGCGTGGTCGCGCGGCGCCACGCCGCGCGTCACCTGCAGGTAGACGTATTGATCGTCCATCGGATTCTTGACCACCATCTCGCGCACCAGCTCATCCCAGCGCTCCAGACTATAGGGGTTTTGGATGCGCACGCCAGCGAGGCTGGATTGCAGGCGTGCAAGGTGCTCGCGCAGGCGGAACGGCTGCCCGGAATAGCATGGGATCACCTCGTACACGCCGTCGCCGAAAATGAAACCGCGGTCCAGCACCGGGACCATGGCTTTCTCGATCGGCATCCATTCACCATTCAGATAAATCATTTGCATCTCCTGGTATTACGTTCTGTCGTTCCGGGTACGAAGCCAGAATAATCTGCTATTGCGCTGGGAAAAAGCAGTTTCTTCCTCGCTGACGCTCATTGGGATGACGGCCGCCGCGCGCTCGTCACTTGAACCAAAGGCGCATGCTGTCCCATGCGCGTCCGAAAAATCCGGCTATCGCCACGTTCTCCAAGGCCACCACCGGGTACTCACCCAGCAGCTTGTCTTGCAGCGTGAGCTTGACCGTGCCAACCCTCTGTCCGATGCTGATCGGCGCCACCAGGGGCTGCATGCTTACCAGGTCGGCTTTCAACTGATCGGCGCTGCCGCGCGGCACGCTCACGTAGAAGTCGGACAGAAATCCGGCTTTGAGCCGGTTCTCGGCGCCTTTCAGGACTTCCAGCGTGCTTACCGCCTGCGCTTTTTCGTACAGCTTTACCGAATCGTAGTACTGGAAGCCGTAGTTCAGCAGTTTCTGGCTTTCCTGCGCCCGGGCATTGTCGGAGTTTGCGCCCAGTACCACCGACAGCAGGCGCCGCGCGCCGCGCTTGGCCGACGCTATCAGGCAGAATCCGGCGTTTTCAGTATAGCCTGTCTTCACGCCGTCCACATTCGGATCGAGCCAGAGCAGCCGGTTGCGGTTGGGCTGGGTAATGTTGTTGTAGCGGTACTCGCGCAGCGAATACAGCGGATAGAAATCCGGAAAATCGCGGATCAGCGCTGTTGCGAGCAAACCCAGGTCGTACGCGGTCGAGTAATGCTTGGGGTCGGGCAGGCCGCTCGCGTTGGTGTAGTTGGTATCTTTCATGCCCAGGCGCTGCGCTTCGCGGTTCATCATTTGCGCGAACGCGTCCTCGGAGCCGGCGATGGCTTCGGCCAGCGCGATGCAGGCGTCATTGCCGGACTGGGTAATCATGCCGTGCAGCAATTCTTCCACGCGCACCGGCTTTCTCGGCTCGATGAACATGCGCGAGCCGGGCGCCTTCCAGGCGCGCTCCGATACCGGCACGACCTGTTCCAGGCTCAGTGTTTTCTGCTTCAGCGCCGAGAACGCGAGGTAGGCGGTCATCAGCTTGGTCAGCGAAGCGGGCTCCACCCGCTCATGCTGGTTCGCGCCGAGCAGGGTCTGCGCGCTGCTAAAGTCGTACAGCAGCCACGCTTTGGCGGCCAGGGTCGGGGGGGGTGGAGCGTCCGCGAAGGCGGGCGCGGAAAGCAGAAGCAGAAAGGCGAGCAGCAGGCGTTTCATGAAGATGGCGCAAAAGCGGCAATTATACCAGCCGGCCCCAGGCTCCCAGCCTACTTGGAGACGACGAGCGGCTTGAAATCGAGTTCTGCGCGGATTTTGTCGGAGATCGCTTTGGCCGCGCCGCGGTCGGGGTAAGGTCCCAGGTGCAGGCGGAACAGCTTGCCGCGCTCCTGAATCCGAATCGCCTGCTTGAGCCAGGACAATTGTTTGCGAATGCTGGCGCTGAAGCTCTCGGCGTTCGCGCGCGACGAGAACGCGCCCAGCTGCAGGTAGATACCGGCGATTTCGGCGCTGACCGGGATGCTGCTCGCTTCGGCCGCCGCAGGAGCGCGCTCGGGCGCCGCCACTGCGTCCAGCACGATGCTTTCAACTTCCACCGCAGCGATTCCACTATCGGCAAAGCCGAGCTTGTAGGCCGCGGCGAAGGACAGGTCCATCATGCGGCCGGAGGAAAACGGTCCGCGGTCGTTGATGCGCACCACCACGGATTTGCCGCTTTGCAGGTTGGTGACGCGGGCATAGCTCGGGATCGGCAGCGTCGGATGGGCAGCGCTCATCGCGTACATATCGTATATTTCACCGCTCCAGGTGCGCTGGCCGTGAAACTTGCGTCCGTACCACGAAGCGGTGCCTTGCTTTCTGTGCGCAGAAAATTCCTTCTCCGGCGCATATTCCTTGCCGAACACGACGTAGGGATCGTTGGCGTGGAGGTTGAGGGGCTCGGGCCTGGGCTGGGCGTCGGCGATCGTGTCCAGATCGACCGGCGGCGCGCCGTCCGGACCGTCGTCCTTGTAATAGCCGCCGGGACGGCGCAGCAACTGTGCGACGGGTATGCTCGCGGGTTTGGCTTTGGCCGTCGGCGGCGTTGCGCCCTGCGTCTGCAGCTCGGCGCAGCCGACTAGCGGCAGCACCAGGCAAAGCGCGTAGAGCATCCGCTTGATCATGGACCGGGGCCTAGCGCTCCACGATGAACGGTTTGAGTTGCAGTGCCTGGCGGATTTTCTCGGCCATGCCGGCGGCCTCATCGCGGTCGCGGTAGGGGCCCAGATCCAGGCGGTACATGCCATCGCGTGCAAAAATCCAGATCGCGTCATTGAGCCAGGCGAGCTGTTGATAGATGCGAACACGGAAATTCTCGGCATTGTCGCGCGCCGAGAATGCGCCGAGCTGCAGGTACACCCCGCCAGTCCCGCTATCGACCGGCATCGCCGGCGCCGGCGCGGCCGGTTCGGCCGGCGCTGGGCTGGCCGCTGCGGCGAGCACCGGCGCCGTCGGCAGTCTATCGGCGCGCGCTTGCGGCGCATCCGGCGGGGACGACGGGGACGGCGGGGACGACGGGGACGGTGCGGCGCGCGCCGATGGTGCCGCCTGTCGACGCTGTGCGGCGATCAGGGGTATATCTTCCGGCGTGATGGATTCGACTTCGACGGACGCGCTGCCGGCGCCGATGTAACCGAGCCTATATGCGGCCGCGTAGGACAAATCGATGAGACGCCCCGCAAGGAACGGCCCGCGGTCGTTGACGCGCACGATTACGCTGCGGTCGTTGGCAAGGTTGGTCACGCGCGCGTAGCTCGGAATCGGCAGCGTGGTATGCGCGGCGCTCATGCCATACATGTCGTAGATTTCCCCGCTCGAGGTGCGCTGACCGTGAAACTTGCGTCCGTACCAACTGCCGATGCCGCGCTGGCGGTAGGGCGCGAGCGTCTTGCCCGGCACGTATTGCTGGCCGAATACGGTGTAAGGATTGTTGGCCGCGCGGGCGAGCGGCTCAAGCCGGGGCTCGGCATCCGCGATTCGATCCAGATTCGCCGGCGGAAGCTCGCCCGGACCGTCATCCTGATAGTAGCCGCCGCCGCGACTGGTGCGTGGCGCCGCAGCAGCAGGCGCGGGTTTCGGCGCGGCGACGCCGGCGTCGCGCACTATCGCGCCCCTTTTCGGAGAGCTGCCGCAAGCGCCCAGGAGCAGCCCCGCCGCCAGCATCGCGCAAACAGTTTTCACGGCGGCCAAGCGCGCGCTTTGGTTTGACTGCGGCCGCAGCGTTCTCCGCGGCGGGCCGGTGTTTGCCTTATGCAGTATTGCGCTCACCTCAGGTCTGTACCAGTTTGCGGTGCCGGTGGACGCTCATCAGTATGCCGATACCGAAGAACAGTGTCACCAGTGCAGTGCCACCGAAGGATATCAGCGGGAGGGGCACGCCCACCACCGGCAGGATGCCGCTCACCATGCCCATGTTGACGAAGGCATAGGTGAAAAACGTCAGCGTGACCGACCCGGCCAGCAGGCGCGCAAAAAAAGTGGGCGCGTTGGCGGCAATCGCCAGGCCGCGGCCGATCAGCAGCAGGTACAGCAGCAGCAGCAGGCAATTTCCGATCAGCCCGAATTCCTCTGAAAATACGGCGAAAATAAAATCCGTTGAGCGCTCCGGAATAAATTCCAGGTGCGCCTGCGTACCGCGGAGCCAGCCCTTGCCGGCCAGTCCGCCCGAGCCGACGGCGATGACCGACTGGATGATGTGATAGCCCGCACCAAGCGGATCGGACGCCGGGTCCAGCAGGGTCAATATGCGGCGGCGCTGGTAGTCGTGCATCAGCGACCACAGGAACGGCAGGCTGGCGCAGCCGGCAAGCAGTCCACCGAGCAGCAGTTTCCATGAAAGGCCGGCGAGATAAATCACGTAGAACCCAGCCGCCGTCACCAGCAAGGCGGTGCCCAGGTCGGGCTGGCGCGCGATCAGCATTACCGGCACCAACAGCAGCAGGCTGGCGACGAAATACTCGCGCAGCCGCAACGTCGCCTCATGCTTGTCGAAATACCAGGCCAGCATCAGCGGCATGGCGATTTTCATGAATTCAGAAGGCTGGATGCGGACGATGCCCAGGTTGAGCCAGCGGCGGGCGCCGTTGACGACGTCGCCGAACAAGGCTACCGCGATCAGCAGCGCAAGCCCGATTACATAGACAGGCACGGCGAAGCGCATCATCGTCTGCGGCTGGAATTGCGCCACCGTCCACATGATCGCAAGCGCAACCAGGATGCTGGCTGCCTGGCCGCTGATGCGCCCCGGCGTGTCCTGCGCGGCACTGACCAGCGTGACGAGGCCGAGCAACAGCAGGGCGAATGCGAGCGCAAACAAGGGCGCATCGATCTTGTCGGTGAATCGCAGCCAGAGCGCCCTAATCATGGCTCTCGCCTCCGGGGCCATCGGCGGCAGGCGCGGCGACTTTTTTGCCGAGCAGGTAATAGTCCAGTATCTGGCGCGCGATCGGCGCCGCAGCGCGCGCGCCAAAACCGGCGTTCTCAACCACGACCGCGAGCGCGATCTTGGGGCTTTCCAGCGGGGCGTAAGCGATGAACAGCGCGTGGTCGCGATGGCGTTCGGCCACGTTCTTCGCGTCGTATTTCTCATTTTGCTTTATTGCGATCACCTGCGCCGTGCCGGTTTTGCCGGCACTGGTGTACTCTGCCTTGGCGAAAGCACGCGCACCCGTGCCCTCGATATTTACGCCTGCCAGGGCGCGTTTAATGAACTCGAGATTCTCCGCTTTCAGCTTTATCGAACGCATTACCCTGGGCTCGATCAGGGTGCGCTCGCCGCTGCCGATGTTCTCGATGTAATTGACCAGATGCGGACGGTAGATGACGCCGTTGTTGGCGAGCGCCGCCATCGCCTGCGCCATTTGCAGCGGCGTGTAGGCGTTGTAGCCCTGGCCGATGCCGATGCTGATGGTTTCGCCGGGGTACCATTTTTGCTGCTCGGGCTTCTTGAAGCGCTTGCGTTTCCATTCAGGCGAAGGCAAAACGCCTGAGGCCTCGCCTTCGACGTCGATGCCGGTCCTGGCGCCGAAACCGAACTGTCCGATGAAGCGGGCGATATTGTCTATGCCGAGATCGTTGCC
>CAKKSJ010000146.1 GCA_919902965.1 Burkholderiales bacterium | reverse complement strand
CCCCAGGAGGACTTCCTGCGGGGCGTATATCCCCCAAGTCAGATTCTTCATATCGTCGGGGGCGCTTCAGGCGGCTGCCTGTTTGGCCTTGATTCGGGCCACTTCCTCGTCCCAGCCGTCGGTGCGGACGTAGGGATTGGAGCGCGGCGCGCCCACCATGTTTGCGTCAGGCTCCAGGCCTATGCCTTCGAGGAAATTGACCAGGCCGATGCGCTCGATCATTTCCCCGGTGCGCTCGTGCTCGAGCGCGTTCTCGGCGAAGAAATCGATGATCTTTTGTCCCAGTTCGACGATCTGTTCGTAGTCCTCCTCGGTCTGCAGCGGCTGGAACGGCACCACCACCGTGCCCATCTGATCGCCGATCTTGAGCGTGCGCTTGCCGCCGCACAGTATGGTTGCGCCCTTGTCCTTGCCCGGTGCCAGGGCGCCGGTCATGACGTTAATGCAGTGCATGCAGCGAACGCAGTCGCTATTGTCGATTTCCAGGGCGTGGGTGTCGTTCAGTGCGACGGCCGAGATCGACGCGTCTTTGCGCACATCCTTGATTTCTTTCAGCTGGATTGCCTTGGTCGGGCAGCGCGCGACCACGTCGTTCACCAGCTCGTTCATGCCGTGCTTGGCGTACCATTTTTTCGCCAGCGGCTCGTCGGTGCGGATGTTGTCGCGCCAGGTGCCGATGACCGCCAGATCGGAGCGCTGGATCGAGTTCATGCAGTCGTTCGGGCAACCTGAGAACTTGAACTTGAACTTGTAGGGCAGCGCCGGACGGTGGATATCGTCGAGGAAGCTGTTGATCACCATGCGGTGCGCCTTGGCCTCGTCATAGCAGGACTGTTCACAGCGCGCCGCGCCCACGCAGGACATGGAAGTGCGCAATGCCGGGCCGGCGCCGCCGAGGTCGAAACCCGCCTCGTTGATCTCGTCAAACGCTTTCTGCACGTTCTCGCTGGTCGCGCCCTGGAACATGATGTCGCCCGACTGGCCGTGGAAAGCGATCAGGCCGGAGCCATGACGCTCCCAGATGTCCGCCAGCTTGCGCAGAATCTCGGTGTTGTAATGCATGCCCGCAGGCGGCATGACGCGCAAGGTATGGAATTCGGCCGCGTCTGGAAAGGTCGGCTTGCCGTTCTCGTCCTTGATCTCGGTGAAGCGCGGGATAATGCCGCCGCCATAACCATAAACGCCCAGGGTGCCGCCTTTCCAGTAGCCTTTTTTGGTCGCGTAAGAATGTTCCAAGTGGCCGAGAAGATCGACTGCTGCGTCCTTGTCTTTGGCCAGGCGCTTAAGGCCAGTTACGAAACTAGGCCATGGACCGGATTCGAGCGCGTCCAGGTTCGGTGTGGCATGCGGTTTTTTCGCCATCTGTTTTCCTCCGTTCGGGATGAGGCCATCGTAAAACCAGGAACAAGCATCTTGTTTTTTTAAGAATACTAAATGCCGGCGCCCGGATCGGCCATTACTCGTGCAGGGGGGCAGGCACACTCGGACGGGTAGTGTCCTACCTACCCGAAGGGAGTAGTCTGCCCTTATCCATGGCGGTGATTTGCACGCCTGGCGGCGGGTGCCATAGTAGGTATCGGTAACGAGCGGAGCGCGCAGCATGGACATGGTCGACGTGGCGTTTTCGCTGCGCGGTGGCAGAATACCTGCGGATCACGGCTGGCGGCTTTTCCGGCTGCTCGCCGAGCGGCTGGAATGGCTGGAAAGCGAGCCCGATGCCGGCGTGCATCCAATCCGCGGTTCGCGTGCGGTGGCCGGCGAAATTTATCTCGGCAGCCGCGCCCGGCTTATGCTGCGGCTGCCGCGCTCGCGCGCAGAACAGTCGTTTGCGCTGTCGGGGGCGCATTTCGATCTCGGCAACCTGGTCGAGGTCGGCGACGCGCACTTGCGGCCGCTGTTCGCCCACGGCACTTTGTATTCGCAGTTCGCCACCACGGGAACCTCCGATGAGGCCCAGTTTCAAAGTGAAGTCAGCGCGGAGTTGCAGGACGCGGGAATTCGCTGCAAGATAATCTGTGGCAAAATGCGCCGCGCGCAGACGCAGGATGCGGAGATCGTCGGCTTCGGCCTGATGCTGCACGAACTCTCGACCGAACATTCGCTCAGGATGCAGGCGACCGGCCTGGGCGAAGGTCGCAAGCTCGGCTGCGGAATTTTTGTTCCGCACAAGTCGGCCGCGGCAGTGGGCGCCTGATGGGCGCTCGGTTCGATGCCGCAATGTTTGCACACGCAAAAGGAATTGCCATGAACACGCAAAAGAAGACTGACAAGCCCCTGGTTACGCTGGATCTGTGCGGATTGAATTGCCCCGCGCCCCTGCTCGGCGCGAAGCATGTGATCGACGACCTGCGACCGGGGCAGGCGATGCAGCTGATTTCGGACTGTCCCGGCACCTCGGACGATTTGTTTGCCTGGAGCCGCCATACCGGCAACGAAGTGATCGCCACAGACAAGCTCGGCGGCCGCAGGGTGGCATACACGATTAAACGCGGTGCAGGCAGCGCGAGCCGACCGGCAGCAAACGTGACATTGGATATCCGCGGGGTCAGTTGCCCCGGTCCGATTATCGAGGCGAAAAAACTGCTGGACGGAATGAAGGCAGGCGAAACCCTGCTGCTGGTGAGCAACTGCCCGGGCTCGCCCGACGACGTCGCCTCCTGGACGAGATCGACCGGCTTGCAGCTCGTTGCCAAACAGGAAGTGGCGCCGGGAAATTTCGAGTTTTTCATCCGCAAAAACTAAATGCAAAGGGCGGGTACTAGTACCCCACTCAGCGGCATCTAAACGTGGCCATCCGCATCCGCAGCCACTTCCATCGGGGAGCAGGCGAACGCAGCATGTCCGAACTGGCCAGTGTCATTGCCATGCTCGGCTGGAAACTGTCGCAGGAAGCCATCCGCCGCATGCGCGCAGCGCAGTTCGACATCGACATCGGCAGGCAATATTTCGATTTCGTGTGCGAGTATCTTGCATTCCTGTTGCACGCCGCCGACCGTCTCGCCTACCGGGCGCTGGACGCCGACCAGCGGCTCGCGTTCACTACTGCGCTCGCGCTGAAGCTGGCCGAGGTGGTCGAGGACAACCGCGACATGCTCATGGCCGAGCCGGAGCCCGGGCGCTGCCGCAGCCATTTCATAGACCTCGCCAATCTGCGCGGCGCCGACTATGCCGATTTCGCCTATGACGAAAAAGAAGGCCCCGACTTCGGCTTCCGCCGCTTTTTCGGCAGCCGGCTGCTCGAAATCGTCCCGGAGAAGGATCATTCCTGGGTGATCGATCAGATCATGGAAATCGAGGCGCCCGAGGCGATCAAAGCGCTGGAGAGCACGCTCGCGGGCCTGTTCGCACCCGCAGGCGAGACGCCGCGCCGGCCGCGGCGCGAACGCAATGTCGGCGAATGAACCTGGCCACGCATACCCGGGCGGGCGCCGCCTTTGATCTCGAGGACGATGCCGCGTATCAAGCCTGGCGCGCCACGAAACTGGCGCACTTTCCAAAAACGCTAAGCGAACTCGTGGTCGAAGTGCGCGACCCGCGCACGCTAAGCACAGGCGAGAAGCGGGCGCTGATCGAGCGCTGCGGCCGCGCCAACATGGCGGTCTACGCCTGTCCCAGCGGAGCTGACCCGGACAAGGAGATTCCGCGGCGGATCGGACTGCAGCTCGGCCTGCGCGATCTCGATTCAAACTATCTCGCCGACGATGACGGCATTTCGCCGCTTGCCGTCGCCGGACACGGCACGCGCGGTGAATTCATCCCCTACACCAATCGCGGCATCAGGTGGCACACTGACGGCTACTACAACCCGGAGACACGCGCGGTGCACGCGGTGCTGCTGCACTGCGTGCAACGCGCAGAAAACGGCGGCGAAAACGACTTGCTCGACCACGAGATCGCCTATATCCAGCTGCGCGACCGCGATCAGCAGCACATACGCGTGCTGATGGCGCGCGATGCCATGACCGTTCCGGCGCGCATCGAGGACGGACACATCGAACGGGCGGCGCAGTCGGGCCCGGTATTCTCAGTCGACGCCGCCGGCTTTCTGCACATGCGCTATACCGCGCGCGCGGTCAGCATAGAGTGGAAGAAAGATGCTGCAACCCAAGCCGCGCTCGCAGCGCTCGAAGACATCCTCGCCACGACCTCTCCCTGGATGTTCCGCGGACGGCTGGAGCCGGGCATGGGCCTGGTTGGGAACAATGTCCTGCACACGCGCACGCCCTTCACCGACTCGCCAGAGAAGCGGCGCCTGATCTACCGCGCGCGTTATTACCAGCGAATCAGCGCCAGTTAGTCACCGCTGCAGGGACCACCGGGTCGGCGGCATGCGCCTCACAACTGCGTGAGCCCGTGGCTTGCGAGCAACTCGACCAGCATGCGCCCGCTTTTCTCCCTGTGGGCGTAGTGAATCCTGCGCGCGCGCGCCGCGTCGTGCGCTTCGACGGCGTCCACCACCGCTTCGTGGTCGCGGTTTGACATGATCGGCTTCGGCCTGAGTCGTAGTGTCAGCATGCGCACACGCTTGGACTGACCGACGAAAGTCTGCACCAGCTCGCTGAGTCGCGAATTTCCTGCCGCTGCGACCAGCAGTTTGTGAAACTGTTCGTCGGCCTCTGCCCACGCCTTGAGGTCGTCGCGCTCCAGCGCCGCATCCATGTCATTGATCGCGGCGCGCATCTGCGCGACGCAATCGCCTTGATCGGTGCGCGCCGCGGCGAGAGCCGCCGCGGTCGATTCCAGCGCCGTGAGCACTTCGTAGATTTCCCGCATGTCCGCCGTGGATACCGGCTTTACTCTCATGCCATGACGCGGGCGAACCTCCACCAGCCCCTCGCCGGCCAGACGCAGCATGGCTTCCCGCGTCGGCGTTCGACTCATCTCCAGCGTCGCCGCCAACTCTTCCTCGGTGAACTGCTCGCCGGAGCGCAGGCGGTTGTCCAGAATGCGCGCGCGCAGTTCGCGATAGGCGCGGTCGGCGAATGGTTCCCGCAGATGCCGGCGCCTGGATTGCGCCACCGCGGAGGATTTGCTCAGGGCCGCCGGCTTTGCCGCGGGCGCGGACGACGCTGGTGCGTTTTTGCGCGGCCGGCTGGCAGCGCGTGTAGCGGGTGATTTCATTGCAATATGCGTTGCGCTCGAAAATGGGGATTGTACTTGGTCGCGTGGCTCAGCCGTTCGCGAGTTCAAAGGCGCGCGCCGACTTGCTCGCTACCATCGCTTTCACAGCACTATCGAATGCCTTGAAATGCGCGGCGGCCAGATGCGCTTCGAAGCCGGCCCGGTCTGCATATACCTCGTATAAAAACACGCGCTCCGGCTGCGCCGGATCGCGACATACGTCAAAGCGCAGACAAGCGCTCTCGGTCTCGCGCGAGATTCGCGCATTTTCCTGCATCAGCGGCATGAACGCGCCGATGTGCTGCGCGTGGAGGGTGAAATCGACCGCAATGACGTACATGACATGAGCCTCCGGATCTACGCTACCACTACGGTTCGGCGCGACGCCGGTCGCGAAATGGCTTGCGCGCTCGTTGCGTCATCGCTGCCGCACGGCAGCGACTGTCGCCGTATCCATGGTCGAGTGGAAAGACCGTCCGGCAGCATGCGTAGCCCCTTCACATGAGCATCCGCCAGATGACGCTGGTCGACCACGGCAGGTAGGTGATCATAAACAGCACGGCCACCGCGGCGATGAGCAGTGGCCATAGCGCCTTGGTAATCTCCCCGATGCCGGCATCGGCGAGTTTCGCAGCGACAAAGAGTGTACCGCCCACCGGTGGCGTGTACAGGGCGATGGCGAGATTCGCGGTGATCACCACACCCAGATGCACTAGATCGATGCCGAAGGTCTTCGCGATCGGCAGCAGCAGCGGCACGGTCAACAGCATCGCCGGAAGCGGCTCGATGAAAATGCCGAGCAGCAGCAAGGCGACGTTGAGCAGAAACAGGAACTGCCAGGGCTGATCGGCCACGAGCTTGATCCACGTCGCCAGCTGGACCGCCACCTGCTCGGCAGTGATCAGCCAGGCGAGTGCGCCGGTCGCGCCGATCACCAGCATGACAGTGGCGCTGGTCTGAAACGCGTTGACCAGCAGGCGCGGCAGGTCGCGCAGTTGGATGTCCCGGTAGACGAACAGCGAGACGACGATGCCGTAGACGACGGCGACGGCAGCCGATTCGGTGGGTGTAAATACGCCGGACCAGATCCCGCCCACGATGATTAGGGGCATCATCAGCGCCGGTCCGGCGTCGCGCGTAGCCGCCCAGATCTGTCGCGCTGAAGAACGCACGTCGCCGTTATCGCAGCCGGACTTCTTGCCATACCAGATGCAAACCCCCATCAGCGCGATCGCCATGAACAGTCCCGGCACCAGGCCGGACATCGACAGCTGGCGCATCGACACCCCTGAAATGAACGCGTAGACGAGGAATGGAATCGACAGCGGCATGAGCAGTGCCAGCGTGCCGGCAACCGAAAGCAGCGCCGCGGCGAATCCGCTCGCGTAGCCGCGCTTCTTCATCGACGGGATGACGAGCGACCCGATCGCCGCCGTGTCTGCGATCGCCGACCCGGATACGCCGCCGAACATCAGGCAGGAGGCAACGGTGACGATCCCCAGTCCGCCGGGCAGGAATCCGAGCAGCGCACGTGCGAATTCGACGATGCGTCGGCCGATGCCGCCCGAGGAAAGAATTTCGCCGGCGAATATGAACAAGGGCACGGCGATAAGAATGAACGGCTCGACGCCGCCGATGAACGACAGAAAGATGGTTTCCAGCGGGTGGCCCAGGCTGCCGATGACGATGGTTGCTACCGTCGTGGCTAGCAGCGAGAACAACAGCGGCACCCCTGCGAGTGCCAGCAGGAAGAATGCGAGAAAGAGTAGCGCGGATAGCACGGCGTCACTCCTTCGGCCAGCGCTGGTCGCGGGTCTTGCCCTGCGCGATCAAGTACAGGTCGTAGACGACCCAGACCAGCATCGCAAACGCGCCAACCGGCATACCCAAGTACTGGAAGGACATCGGTATCTGCAGCACGGTGAGTTCGTTCCCCCACCCGACGATGACCAGATTGAAGCCAAACCAGATCAGCAGCAGCAGTACCGCGACCGCCACCAAATCGATCACGGCGTCTGCGGCCGCGCGGGCGCCGCCGCCGAGTTTGTCGATGAACTCGGTAATCGTCATCTGCGCGCCGCGACGCGTCGCCGATCCGCCCGAGAGGAAAGTTACCCACACCATCAACAATTCCGCGAGCTCGGTGACCGCTGCCATATCCTTGCCGAACACGTGCAGCAACACGTTGACGAATACCAGGACAATCATGACCGCGCCGATCGCGACCACGCCCCAGTCGACCAGCGTGCCGAACGCGGCCAGCATCGGCGGTGCGGCCGGCGCCGCCGGAAGGAGATCACCGCGCAGGAGCGCGCGCGGCAGAGGCTGCCGGGGTGCAGTGGACGTTCCGGACCGGGTCATGGTCGGATCCTGATGGTCTTGGTGGTTCCGTCACCGCGAGCGCGGCCGCCTTGAGCGGGCACTGCGCGGCGGCGCGGTGCGGGTCCTATTTTGCCGGTAAGGCCTTGCGCACGGCCGCGGCGTCGGTCAGGAACGCGTCGACGTCAGCGCCGTACTTTTCCTTGGCCTTGACGTAGACAGGCTTTACCGAGTCGCGGAACGGCGCCAGGTTCGGACGCGATATCTTGGCGCCCTTGGACTGCATCTCGGCGAGCTGTTTGTCGTCGCTCGCGCGGATCTCGTTGCGAATCCATTTGGCGGTCTCGGCGCCGGCCTTGGTCACTGCCGCCTGGTCGGCCGGCGAAAGCTTCAGCCAGGTTTTCTCGGACATGGTCAAGGGAATCGGGCTGTAGACGTGATGTGTCAATGTCACGTTCGGCGCGACCTCGTAGAATTTGTTCGCGTAGATGGTGTCGATGGGATTTTCCTGTCCGCCAACTGCGCCCTGCTGGATAGCGAGGTAGACCTCGGGCAGCGGCATGATCTGCACATTGAAGCCGATCGCCTCCAGTGTCCAGCGCATCATCTCGTTGGGGAAGCTGCGCAGCTTCTTGCCTTTGGCGTCGGCCGGAGAGCCGAGGGGATCCTTGGTAGTCATGTCGCGGAAACCGGCTTCCCAGGTAGCGAGGAAGCGGAAGCCTTTCGCGGGCGCCTTTGCGAACTGCTGATTCAACCACTTGGATTCGTCGTAGAGCTTCCACCCCTGCTCATAGTTCTCGACCAGATAGGGCAGCAGGGAAAGGTTGAGGGTGGGCAAATGCGTGGCATAGGTGCCGGTGCTCGACACGGTGAAATCGACGCCGCCGAGCTGCAGCTGCTCCACCGCCTTCGGATCATTGGCGAGCTGGCCTGCCGGAAACACCTTGACCTCATAGCGGCCCTGCGTGTAGTCGGCGACCTTCTTTGCAAACAGCTCGGCTGCCTTGTGGCGCGCGCCGCCAGGCTGGTCGGTGTGACTGAACTTGAGCGTCGTGACCGCTCCCGCGGACAGCGGCAGCGCAAAGGCAGCCGCGACCGCTGCGGTGATCAAAGTGCGGGAAATGAATGTCCTTCGTTGCATGGTTGTTCCCTCCTGAAAAGAGTCGGTTATTGGCCGCCAAATGTTTGCAGCACGGGTTATTCCACGGGATCGAAGCCGGCCAGTTCGATCCTTCTGCCGTCCTTGTGGGAGCGATACACTGCTTCCTGAATTTTCAGATTGACGAGATATTCGCGCGCAGTATTTTCCAGCGGCGCGCCGTTGAGCAGGTGTTCAACAACATGGCGCTGCAGCCACTCGCAGGCGCCACCGCCAAAGCTGTCGTTCTGTCCTTTGTCATAGATGTGTTCAGATTCGTCGCCGTGATGCGGCTTCCACCACAGCCTGCCCTCGCCGTCCAGGCGCAGCACGCCGCCGCTGCCTTCCAACCACATCTCGCCCATGGTGCGGCGCGGGTTGCTGGCGACGTGATCGTTGAGCCGGTTGCCGTCGAACAGGCCGGTCGCGCCCGATTCGTACTCGAATACGATGTAAGCGGCATCCTCGCCGGCTATGACCGGATTGAGCTTGCGCAGCCGCGCATAGACCGCGCTGACCTCGCCCATCAGGTAACGGAAGGTATCGATCCAGTGGATCGCGGTTTCGTAGACCAACAGGCGCGGCATCTGCTGAAAGTAGGGCTGGCGATCCAGATAGGCTTGCGCGCCCTGGCCGTCACCGGGACGCAGGCGGAACGCCACGCTGTGCAGCGCGCCCAGCCTGCCGCCGGCGATCAGTCGCTTGGCCTCGCGGTACCAGGGTTGCCAGCGAAAGTTTTCGTGAACGATCAAGGCGACACCGGATTTTTCCGCGATCTGGGCGAGTTCCAGCGCTTCATTGAAGCTGCGACCGAAAGGCTTCTGGCAAATTACCGTGATGCAGCGCGCCGCGGCGGCAGCGATGTAATCTCGATAGGTGGCGGGTGTGGTAATGATGTCCAACAGGTCGGGCTGCTCGGCATCCAGCATTTCCTCCACCCGGCCATAGACTTTGGGTACGCCATAGCGCGCGGCGATCGCGCGGCCTTTTTCCTGGTCGCGGTTGGTTAGGGCAACCATCTCCACGGCGTCCATATTGCGCCAGCCCTGATACTGAAATTGGCTGAAGTACCCTGCGCCCACAGCCGCCACTTTGAGTTTCCCGGCCATCGCCGCTAGGCCAGCGCCAGCCGCTGCGCCAGCGACGCAAGAATGGCCGCAGTGATCGCGTCCGTACCGTCGTTCCCGCCCAGCTCGAAGGACCGGACCCTGCCTGATGCGAAGGCGGCATCGACCGCCTGGCGCAGACGCAGTGCCTCGACACCGGCCTCGGGCAACTGGTGTTGCTCACCCAGCCACTCCAGCATCATGGCCGCGGAAAGTATCATCGCCGTCGGATTGGCCTTGCCCTGCCCGGCGATGTCCGGCGCAGAACCGTGGCTGGGTTGAAACAGCCCGTACTTTTCGCCGATGTCGCCCGAGGGCGACATGCCCAGTCCGCCGATCAATCCGGCTGCGAGGTCCGAGAGAATGTCTCCAAACTGGTTTTCGGTGGGAAGCACATCGTAGTCCCAGGGCCGCATGATCAGGTTCAGCGCCATGGCATCGACATAGCAATGGTCGGCGACGATATCCGGATTGAGCTTGGCGCGCTCCCAAAAAATCTTGTTGAGGAAAGCCATGCCGGCGAGCACATTGGACTTGTCCACACAGGTGACGCGCCCCTTGGACGGATTGGCGGCACGCCGCTGCCGCGCCAGCCGGAACGAAAAATCGAACAGGCGCTCGGACCCCGCGCGCGTAGTGCGTCCCAGGTCGAACGCCTCCTGATCGTTGCCTTTTGGCTGCATCTCCGGGTAAAGGCGGCCGTAAAACAGGCCCTCCGACTGTTCGCGTACCAGCACGAAATCTATCTGCGCGGCGCGCGGGTCCGCCAGCACCGAAGGCACGCCCGGGATGGCGCGTATCGGTCGCACGCCGGCAAACAGATCGAATTGCTTGCGCAAATCGATCTGCGGATTTACTTCCGTGCCGTTGGGGTAACGGATGTGCGGAAGCCCCATGGCGCCAAAAAGAATCGCATCCGCATCCTCGCACGCGCGCAAGGTGCTCTCGGGCAGTGCGACGCCGGTGTCGGCGTAGTACTGCGCCCCGCCGGGCGTGTAAACGTAGCTGAATCCAAAGCGCGGCTGATCCGCCAGCAGGCGGTCCAGCACTTTGGTGCAGGCGTCCATTATTTCGTCGCCTATGCCGTCGCCCGGCAGAACTGCGATTTTGAATAGCTGTTTGCTCATGAGCTTTTACGCCCTCGTTAGTGTTTATTTGCCGCGAGGCATCAGAAATTCCAGTGGTGGGGCGGATGCCCGGCCACCGGCGCATCAAAATACGCGATCCGGTCGTCGAGCAGGCAGCCGAGGTAGGCAGTGCGCAATCCGGGACCACCGAAAGCGAGACTGGAAATATTTTTCAGAACCCGGCCGCTGGCCTTGTCCAGATGCGGGCGACCCATGTCGCCGGACTGGAAAGCTTGTTCCACCCACTCCACGTGGACCGGATCGCTATCTTCCAGCATCAAGACCTGAGTTCCGTCAGGCAGCACGCGAATCACCCGGTTGGAAACGATGGAGGTGATCCAGATGCCGCCTTCCGCATCAAAACTCAGCCCATCCGGAAAGCTGCCGTGACCGAAGGTCGCGACGGTTTCCCGACCCGATAGCACCGCACCAGCGCCGATGCGAAAGCGCGTCAGGCGTCGCGCAAAAGTTTCATTCACGTAGAGCCACCGGCCGTCCGGGCTCGGCAGCGCCTCGTTTGTGTAGCACAGTCCATCGGCAACAATGCGTGCCCCGCGCGCGTCGACGACGGCGACAAAACCGTCGGCGATATCGCTCCGATAAGCCAGCGCACGCGGCTGCTGGCGGGTGCTCACGCTGAGCCAGGTGCGCTTGCCGTCCTCGACCACATAGTTGGACGGCGGCAGGGGGACACCGTCGATCGCCTCGAGAAATGCAGTGACCGTACCGTCGCGCCGCAGTTGAAAAATGCCGCCCTGGGTGTCACCCAGATCGGCCAGCAGGAAGCTGCCATCCGCGCGCAGGGCAATGCCATTGGGCCTGAGCGGCCTGCCGCCTGGAAGGCTAGCCGAGAAAAGCTGCGGGCTGCCATTGGCCGGGGTCCGCGCCACCCCGCCGCGCCAGTCCGAGGTGTACAGCACACCGGCCGCGGTCGCCAGTACGCACTCGGGCCGCTTCAGGCCGCTGGCGGTGAAGCGCAGGGCGGAAAGCGCGATGCGGGGTTCCATACCTGCCGTGGGGTTCACGACAGCTCCTCCTATTTTGCGTGTTCGATAATGTATGCATTAACTGTGGCATTGTCAAGCGACGGCTGAAGGCCGCACCCTCGCCGGTGGCCGCGGGTAGAATGAAAGCCTCCTTTCTTCTACAGGCGATGTGCCATGAGCGACGCTCTGAATTACTTGATGGAAGTGCGGCCCGACGCAATTCCGCATTACTTCAAATTCCTCAAGGAGGCCGGCAAGCACCTCGACCCCAAGACGCGCGCGCTGATTTCGGTCATCACCAAAGTGCATTCGCAGACCGAAGCCGGCCTGCGCCAGTACCTACTGCGCGCGCTGCGCGACGGCGCGAATCCGATGGAAGTGCTCGATGCCATCATGATGGCATTCCCCGCGCTGGGGCTGGCGAAAATCGTCTGGGCGGTGGAGGTCATCCTCGCGCTCGATCTGCCGGAATTCCGCCCGGAGAACATGGGCGCCGCCGCGCGTTGGCACGATATCGCAGCGGTCGCGCAGTTCCGCGATGGTAAAGCGCTGCGCCTGGACTGCGACGGCCGCGGGCTATTCGTCTACCGCAAGGGCAAGGACTATCGCGTCTACGACAGCCGCTGCCCGCATCAGGTCACCAACATCCCGCACCTGGCCATCGATGGTCTCGAGTTGACCTGCCCCAAGCACAAGTGGGCGTTCGACCTCACCACCGGCGCCTGCGTGAAAAAAGGAACCCAGCCGCTGAAGCGTTTCGAAGCGAAAGTCGAGAACGGAAGACTGCTTGCGCATTGGTAGAGTGCCACATAAAAGCGGTTTTATGGTAATATGGGAAACATGAAAACGACACTTGAATTGCCGGACGAGTTGATGCGCCGCGTTAAGCTGCGCGCGGTTCACCGCAACCAGAAACTGAAGGATGCGGTCGCGCAACTGCTGGAAGCCGGGATCGCAGCACTGCCGGCCGCCGAGCCGTCTGTACGCCCACCCAAGCCGGTGCGGCTGAAACATCAGTCCCCGCTGACCATCGACGCTATCGAAGCAGCAATAGCCGCCGGCCGCGATTAGCCTGTTCCACCGAATGGTCGTCGTCGATACGAATATCCTCGCCTACCTGCTGATCGAAGGCGATCGCACCAAGCAGGCGCAGGCCTTGTTCGCGAAGGATTCCGACTGGCGCAGCGAAGCCTTTCTCCTGGTCGAATTCAGCAACGTACTGGCGACCTATAGGCGCATGCATGCCCTGAGCAGCCAGCAAACAGAGTCCTTGCTTGCCGAGGCTGCGAGACGCGTACGTGAGCTGTTGAGCGTCCCGAACTTGCGCGCCCTGCGCTGCGCCGAGCGCTTTGCGGTGTCGGCCTACGATGCACGCTTTCTCGCGGTGGCGGATACGCTGGGCACGAAGCTCGTGACTGAAGATGCGAAACTGCGCGCCGCCGCGCCCGACCTGACGCGCTCGCTTGCGCAGGCGCTCGCCGCGTGATCAGGATAAATTGTTGCTTGTTTCGATGCGGCCCCGATTCAACAGCATGGCAAGATAGACAATCATGCAGGCCTTGATCCGCACAAGACCGAAATGGATGGCCAGTCAAAGCACCAGCGCGCCAGGCTCCTCTACCCATGCAGCAATGGTCCCCTCGGCAACTGCGGGGTCGGCCTGATGCAGGCGCAGAATGCGAAGCGCGGCTTCTTGCCAGTGCGCGCTGCCGGCCTGGACGGCCTCGCGTAGTGCATCGGTACTCCCGCTCTCGCGCCAGCCGCGGTAAGCCTCGGCCAGCAGCGGGAACATGGCGCTGCGCACGCCCTCGAAGTTGGCGAAATAAAAGTGCATCGAGCCGGCCGCGTCGCGCTCGATCAGGCGCGGCAGGGTGGACAGGCAGTCGGCCAGGTTGTCGCGCACGGCGCGCGCTACGATTTCCGCCCGCCGGCCGCTAAACGAAGCGATGAGATCGCGCCAGGCAGGCCCCAGCAGCGGCTCGGCCATGGCCTCGCCGATTTCGTGCAGGATCAGCGTCTCCGCCTCCTGTTCGGCCATGCGCTCCAGTGCCGCATCGGCATCGGCAGCAAAGTCATAACACTCGAGCGCGGACTTCAGCGCGCCCCGGACCTTGCGCACGCCCCAGATTTCAATCTTGTCCCATATCCAGCGGCGCAGCGCGTCCTCGCGCAGGAACACCGCGCCGTCGAGCAATGCGGCGGGCGGGGCGGTGAGGTCGCGCGCATATTCGCAGCCCGAAACGAACAGCGTGAGTCCCTCACGCTGCTCGCGGCGCTTGAGTTGCGCCAGAAAGAAATGCGGTTTGCCAAAACGGCCGTAGCCTCCGCCATAGACCAGCCCCCGCGGTACCAGTGCGGCGTTGATGGCTGCAACATCGAAGGCATCATAGCTGCGCGCGCCCAGCGGCAGCGGCTCGAGCGCGTCGGCCTGCAATCCGTCCCACAGCGCCTCACGCTCCGATATCCAGTTGCCGAGTTCCTGCCGCGGCAATGTCCGTGTCAGCGGGACCTCGTGCTCCCAGCGGTAAAACTCGCGCATCTCGAGCAGGTAATTGCATAGCGTCGCATCGCGCGCATAACGCGCGTCCGCGATGTGGCAGTTGCGCTGCACGCGCTGCACCAGTTCTGGAAAATTTGGAAAAGGCGTCATTGTTCCGGCCGGCGACGCCGGGTTTGATAGGCGACCACCGATTGGATTATGGCGGAGTACGGCAGGTTCGCCAGAGCGCCGAATTTCCCGACACAATTCCGCACCAGGCGACGCACGTCCGCGACCGAAGCGGGTTCCTGCGCGACTGGCGGCGCAGGCATGTCGCCGGCGCTGGCGGCCGCTTGCTGCACTCCCAGCAGCCCGCCGCATTCCACTTTCATTTGCCTCGCATGCGGCAGGGGCAGTTCTACATGGGTGAGCTTCAGCGCGAACGCGGATTTCTGCAGCAACAGGGCGTACAGTTGTGCACATTCCCTGTGTGCAGGCGAAGAATCGCAGGCGACGGCCTCGCGCTCAGCGATATTGCGCCGCGCGGCCAGCGAACAGGCGCAAGCACCGGCCAGCAGGGCCTGTTCGAACACGCAGGGGCGTGGCACCACTGCATCGCGCGCCCGGCGGAAAGCCGATTCATCCATGTCCGGCGCTCAGTCGTCTTGCGGGTTGGGCTGCGGTGCACGCAGCTGTGACAGCAGGTCTTCAGCCTGCAATTCGTTTTCGGCAAGAATCATTTTGATGCTGCTCGCCGCCTCCGGGGCCGACGCGGCGCGCAAGGCCTTGGCGCGCGCGGAAGCGTCGCGGAATGCCTGGTGCTGCTCGAGTTTCTCCAGCCTGCGGATCGGGAAGCTGAACACCTTGTAGATATAGTAGGGCATGGTCAGACGATAGCGGCGGTCAATTGTTTGCGCGGAAAACCCTGCTCCAGCAATGTCATTGTGGCAGTGTTCACGAATGTTTCCGGCCCGGCGACGTAGATGTCGAAGCCATTCAGATCGGCGTGGTCCGCGCCGACGCTGCGGATAAGCTCAAGCGCATCTCCCGGTTCCGCGGTAATCGGCATATACGAGAAATTATCCAATGCATCGGCCCAGGAGCGGCACAGATTGGCAAGGTAATGGCCGTTCGTGGGCGTCGCAAGCCAGTACAGGTAGAGCCGCTCCGACAGTTCCAGCGCCATGGCATGTTCGAGCAGGCTCTTGATCGGCGCAAAACCGGTATCGAGGGCGATAAACAAAATGGACCGCGGAGAATCCGGGCACAGCACAAAGTCACCCCATGGGCCAAACAGCGTGAGCGCGTCGCCGGACTTGAGCGGACCGAACACCTTGCGCGCGAAGCTGTCCTGCGGATTGCGCGCGACATGGAACTGCAGGTTACGGTCATCGCAGGGGCAGCTTGCGATCGGCAGCTGCGCCGAAGCCTCGCCCGAGCTCAGAGTCAAATTCTGGCCTGCCAGAAAACGCAGGCGGCTGGTACGCGGCGTCTGCAGGTGCAACAACATCAGGTCCTCGCCCAGCGCCTGCACGGCCTTGACCCGCGCCACGATCTGCTGCGGCGGAATATCGGCGGGCAGGGCCGACTCCAGCGCCTCGATCACCAGATCGCTGACCGCCGTGTTTGAGCAAAGCAGCGTGTATCCCTGGCGCTTTTCCGCTTCGCTCAGCACATAGTCCTGCTGGCGGACTTTCTGCACCTCGCCGGAGACGACACGCGCCTTGCACAGCCCGCAGTTGCCATTGCTGCAGCCGTAATTCAGCGCAAGTCCCGAGCGCAGCGCGGCATCGAGAATGGTATCGGCGCCATCGACGAAAAACTCGTGGCGGCTGGGTTGGATGACGACATGT
>CAKKSJ010000145.1 GCA_919902965.1 Burkholderiales bacterium | reverse complement strand
AAAAGCGGACAATTCATGTGCTACAGAACAGGACAAGTCTAAAAACCCGCGACACTGCGCGTCCCCGATTCGGAGTTCACCGCAAGGCTCGCAAGCGCGCGACAATAGCGGCTGGACCCGCCGGCGCGCGCGGCGCCGGCGCCGCCACGGCTCAGGCCCGGGTACGCCAGGTGATCAGCCAGCCGGGCTCGTCGGCGCCAGCCTCCCAGCCGCTGGCAACGCCCAGACCCGGCACGGCGACCAGCGTATCGCCGCAATAGAGTAAAGGCAGGCGCTCGCGCTCCCAAGGCGGCAGCCTGGCCTCCTGCAGCAGATTTTTCAGGCTGCGCGTAGACCCCTGGGGCCGCAAACGCAGCTTCTCGCCGCCCTGGCGCAAGCTCAGTCGCAAACCCGGACCGCGCACACGCTCGCACGCAAGGCCCGCGCCTGCTCTGCGCATGAAACGCAGCGTCCCTCCCAATTCGGGCAATGGCCACACGCGCCTGCCATCCCAGTCGCAGCGCAAATCCAGTGGCGCATCCGGCAGCCTTGGCAGCAGGTGGACGCGCCCGGCATAGCGGCGCAATTCTGTGGCGCCCAGGGTAACGCGCACCGCTGCGTCGTCGCCCGCGTCGAACAGCTGGCGCAGTCCCTCTTGCAGCTGATCCGCCTCCGGCGCCGCCCCGCCTCGCTGCTGCAGCATCCAGCGCAACAAATTCTTGCTGCGCAGGTAGCCCAATCGCCGCAAATCCGCTAATACCAGCGTGTGCCCCTTGCTCGCGCGTTTCGCATCAAGCTGGGCCAGTTGATCAAGAAGCGTGCTCGCCTCCGCCAAATGCCCTGCGGCGCGCGCGAGCGTCAGGCGATACCCGGGAAACGCCTTCGCCACCACCGGCAACACCCGGTGCCGCATAAAATTGCGGTCGTAGCGCGTGTCGGCATTGCTTTCGTCTTCTACCCATTTGATTTCATTGACTCTCGCGTAGACTTCGATTTGACTGCGCGAAACCGCAAGCATGGGACGCACGATTGCGGGAGCCTTCGCCCCCGGCTTGCCGCTGCCGCGCCCCTGCCCGCGCACCAGTGGCATTGCCGCTCCGCCTTTCACCCCTGCGCCGCGCAGCAACTGCAGCAACAGGGTTTCGGCCTGATCGTCGAGGTGCTGTGCGAGCACAATGAAATCCACCTCGCTTTGCCGGGCGTAGATCGCGTAGCGGGCACGGCGCGCAGCAGCCTCAAGGCCCTCGGCGCGAAACGGCCCTATATCGACTTCGTGCACAGCCAGCGCAATCTTGAGCTGCTTGCAGCGGTGCTCGCAAAACAGCGCCCAGCGGCGCGCATTCGGGCTGATGTTATGGTTGACGTGTACGCAGGAAAGACGGTATCCCAGCGGGGCGGCAAGCCGGCGCAGCACCTCCAGCAACACCACCGAGTCGAGGCCGCCGGACAAGCCCAGCATCAGCCTGGCTCCGGGAAAGAGCAGTGGCTCGAGCGCTGCGCCTACGGCGGCTTCAACACTGTCGGGACTATTCGGTTTCGACTTCCTTGAACTTGCCATAGCCCATCAGACGCTCCAGGCGCGCCGCGATCAGGTCTTCCACACCCTTGCTCGAAAGCGATCGCAATGCATCCTGCAGCGCTTTCTTCAGATTCTGCGCCATGGCCGCGTGGTCGCGGTGTGCGCCGCCCAGCGGCTCGTTGACAATCTTGTCGATCAATCCCAGAGTTTTCAGACGGCCGGCCGTGATGCCCATGGTTTCCGCCGCCTCGGGTGCCTTGTCGGCGCTTTTCCACAGGATGGAGGCGCAGCCTTCCGGAGAAATCACCGAATAAATGGCGTATTGCAGCATCATCACCATATCGCCGACTGCAAGGGCGAGCGCGCCACCCGATCCGCCTTCTCCGATAATGGTGCAGATAACGGGCACCCTGAGTTCGGCCATGACATAGAGGCTGCGGCCGATCGCCTCGGACTGGCCGCGCTCCTCTGCGCCTACGCCGGGATAGGCGCCGGGCGTATCCACGAAAGTCAGCACCGGAATGCCGAATTTTTCCGCCAGCCGCATCAGGCGCATCGCCTTGCGGTAACCCTCCGGGCGCGGCATGCCGAAATTGCGCAGGATCTTTTCCTTGGTGTCCCGCCCTTTTTGCTGGCCGATCACCATCACCGACTGGCCATTGAAGCGCGCCAGGCCGCCGATGATCGACAGGTCGTCGGCATAGGAGCGATCACCGTGCAGTTCCTCGAAATCCGTGAACAGCGCGCCGATGTAATCCAGGGTAAAAGGCCGTTGCGGATGGCGCGCCACCTGCGCCATCTGCCAAGGGGTGAGCTTGGCGTACAGATCCTTGGTCAGCGCGTTGCTTTTTTTCTGCAGCCGCGTAATTTCCTCGGAGATATCCACCGCCGAGTCGTCCTGCACGAAGCGCAATTCCTCGATCTTCGCTTCGAGATCGGAAATCGCCTGTTCGAATTCAAGGAAAGTCGTCTTCAATGGCCGGGCTGCGAGGAATGCGGAGAAGCGCATATTCTAGCGTACTGCCCATTTGGCGTACGCAGCAGACTCAGTATTCGACCGGCACCGGGTCGAGACTGCGCCACAGGTACCAGGTGGCGACGGAACGCCATGGCGCCCAGATTGCGCCCAGTTCGCGCATCTGCTCGCGCCCGATGCGCTCGCCTTCGAAATAATGCAGGCCGATCGCCTTTTGCAGGCCCAGGTCGTCCAGCGGCAGCACATCGGGTCGCAGCAGGTTGAACATCAGGAACATCTCCGCCGTCCAACGGCCGATGCCGCGCACCTGTACCAGTTCGGCGATCACGGCCTCGTCGTCCATGTCCGGCCAGTCGCGCGCATGCATGCGGCCCGTGGCGAAGTGGCGCGCCAGGTCGGCGATGTACTCTGCCTTGCGCTGCGACAAACCGCAAGCAGCCAGCCGCCGGCGAGCTTTGAGCATCTGTTCAGGCGTCGCCTCCGGAGCGATCGCAAGCACGCGGTTCCACACCGACTCCGCCGCCTTCACCGAAATTTGCTGGCCGACGATGGACCGCGCAAGCGTCTTGAACGGCTCGCCGCGGCGCGTGAGCGCGATGCGCGGATGGGCGCGGATGATCGCGGCGAGCACCGCGTCGCGGCGCGCCAATGCGCGTTTGGCGCGCAGCCAGTAGTCGGGCGTCATGAGACCTGCGGCAAATTGGCGGGGCTAGGCGCGCACGACCGCATGCGGCATAACGCGGCTGTGCGCGGCGACGTGCTGGACCAAAAAACCCATCTGGTCAGAAAGGATCTTGCGGTTGGTGAGGATCAGGTACTCGGCCTTGTTGGGCACGTAAGGGGTGTACATCAATTCCATGCCGGCTTCCTCGGGCTTGCGATTGCGCTTTACGCCATTGCAGTGGCGGCAGGCCGAGACCACGTTCATCCAGTGGTCGCGGCCGCCGCGCGACAGCGGCGTAATGTGGTCGCGCGTCAGGCGCAGGTAACCGAACTCGGCGCCGCAGTAGGCGCAGATATGGCGGTCGCGGCGGAACAACTCGCGATTGGACAGCGGCGGCACCTGGGAGAAACCCCTGGCCGCCATCGCCCTGCCCTTGATTGCAATAATGGAGTTAGTGGTAATGCTGGAGCGCTCGCCGGTCTTGCGCGAGGTGCCGCCATAAAATGTGAACGCGCGCTCGCCCAGCGTCCACGCCACCAGATTCTTCGCGTAGTAATAGCAGGACTGTTGCCAGGTTACCCAGCGATGCGGAACGCCATGGAAATCCAGCGTCAGGATCAGCGGAATCTCCGCCATGCGCTTGCCTCTATTCTCCAATCGATACAATGCGGCTCTTGACGCACTGCGGAATAAACACTAAAAAGCCGAAGCCATCAAGCGCTTACGCGAGATTCTGCCTCAAATTTCACGCCTGCGCCAGCAGGCTTACCAGGTCCGCGTCATGCACCAGACGGATCTTCTTCTCGGCGGCGTAGGCACGCGCGTTGTCGCTGAATTCGCCCACTGCGATATAAATGCACTCCTGCGCCTCGCGCGAGCGCCCCGCCGCGTACAACTCGCGCAAGGCTTCGACGCCGGTGCGCGCGGCCTTCCAGCGCTTCACGCCGACCAGGACCACGCGCCCGGCTTTGATCAATTCGAAATCCGCCCCGGCGCCAGCCAAGCGCGTCACCGCGTAGCCGTCGCGCCGGTACGCGGCTTCGACCGCCGCGAAAAAATCGTTTGCGGCCATGGCGCGCAAGCCCGCAAGGGTTTTGGCGACCCGGGACGCGCTCGGCCGGCGCAATTGCTTCCAGGCTACCAGTATCGCTATGCCCACGAAGGGCAGCGCGACAAAATAGGCATAGGACGCATAAGACGCGGGCAGAAAAACATTCACCACCGCGATCAGCGCCAGCGCGATGGCCGCGCTAATCCACCAGGACGAGCGCCCCAGGATCGCGAACAGGGAATTTTCGTGCATGCGCCACTTCATCTGAGGCCCCCAGCAGGCCCCGCGCATCGGGCGAAGCATTGCGCGCAAGTACCTGTCATGCCGGAATGCAGCATTATTTCTTCGCCGGTTTGCGCGCGATCGCCGGCCTGGTTTTCCGGCGCGCTGCGGCGGGGCTGGGCAATGGCAGCATCTGCGCTGCGCCGGGAAGCATGCAGCCGTCGTCGCAACAGCGGCCCGGCTGTCGGTTCGCCGCAATCTTGCGTCCGGGACGGGCGAGCACGCCGCGCTCGAGCAGGCGCTCCACCAGTTCAAGCTTGTTGCCGACGGGATAATTGCGCCAGATTTCCTTTTTCATCCCCTCCGGGGATCCCCCGCCATGCAGGCTGATTACCGAGTACCAGCCGCCCTGACTGGAGGCGGTCAGGTCCTCGATGAAGCGCGCCACCTCGATGCGCTTGGCATAGGGGATGTCCGGACGGCCGCGCAACGCGTCGGCCAGCTTGGCCGCCGTGACCGGATTGTGATCCTCGTCCGGACCCGGCAGGGATACGATCAGACCGCCCGAGACGTGGTGCGCCAGGCGGTGCATATCGTAGATCTGCGTCGCCAGCAGCAGTTTGCCGATGTTGGCGAACACGACATCGGGCATCAGGTTGCCGGACGGATCCGGCGCGGCGTACACAGAGGCGGCGACGCCGCAGGCGAAGAAGCCTTCGACGATCTTGATCAGTTCGACCATCTGCTCGCGCAGATTGCTCGCGCGTTCCAGATCGATACCATTGGCCTCGGTCATGAGCGCACCCGCACCGATCAAGAGATCGCCGAAGCCCGCGCGCGCGCCAATACAGGTATGACGGTGATGGGTGGCGTAGGTGTGCGTAAGAAAACCCGCATGCTGCCACTCTCCCGCCATGAACACCCGCTCCCAGGGCACGAACACGTTCTCGAACAGGCACACGCCGGTGGACTGGCCGTATTTGGCACTGAACTTGGCCGCGCTCTCGCCCGGGCGCCCGGCCGGCCGCGCAACGATAGTGAGTCCCTTCGCATCTACCGGCACCGCGCAGCAAACGGCGAATGCCGCGTCCGCCTTGCTCATGTTGCGCCCGGGCATGACCAGGATCTCGTGCACATAGGCTGCGCCGGTGACTATGGCTTTGACTCCGGAGATGACGATGCCGCCCTTGCGCCGCGCGACGATGCGCACGTAACTGTCCAAATTGTCCTGCTGATGCGGACGCAGGGAGCGATCGCCCTTGCCATCGGTCATGGCGACGGCGCAGCTCAGGTCGCGTTCCTGCGCCTTGTGCATGTAGGCAAGAAATCGCTGGTGATAATCGCCGCTGCGCGCCTGATCGACGCGGTAGGTCGCCTGGTGCAGCGCGCTGAATGCGTCGCCGGTGAGATAGCGCTGGGCACAGCCCGTCTCCTGGCACACCAGTCGCACCGCCTCGAGCTTGTTCAGCAGATCGCCGCTGGTGCGGCCTACGTGGGTCAGCCGGTTCACTTCCCGCCCCGAAGTGTGCTCGGTCGCCCGCATGAGCTTCGCCAGTTCCGGCTTGAGCGCGAACTCGTAGGTCAGGCCAATGGCATTTACCCCTGGACTCAGATCGGCGTCCCCGGCCACCGATTTCACCTTGCGCCCGTTCACGTAGACGCTGGGCTTATAGGCGCCCAGCGACTCACGGTAATCCCTGCCCGACATCAACATGACATCTCCCTTGCAAAACCGCCACAAAAGATTCGTGATTTTCTCCACCACAACACGCATCTGCGACGCGGCCGAGATTCGCCCAATCGCCTTTGGGTGTCAAGTTTGATCTGCGTCAATGACCCTCGCAATCCGGGGGCTAAGCTGAGATCGGAACATTTCCCGAACACGTCGATCGTGGCCAAAAACCAATATTCGGAATTCAACGCACTGCTGCAAGCGCAGCGAAGCTTGCTATTGAACGAAGTGCGCGAAAAAATCGTTGCTTCCGGCGAAGGTCCGGGTATTCCCAGCCAGTCAAGGATTACCGACGACGAAGGGGCCGCCGACGCGCTCGCGGAAATGGAAGTGGCGATGGTCATGCGCGAAAGCCAGGAATTGCAGGAGGTCGAGGCTGCACTTGCGCGCATTGCTGACGGCAGCTACGGCAACTGCTACGATTGCGGCGACGAAATCGGCCAGGCGCGCCTGAAAGCCAATCCAGCGGCGCGGCGCTGTCTGCACTGTCAGGAAAAATACGAACTCGCACTGGGACAGCCGTACAAGACCGGAACCTAGCCGATCGTGCCACCGCGCAATCAAATCAAACGACTCTGAACTGGAGCTAACATGTACAAGCACATTCTGGTCCCCACCGACGGGTCGGCGCTTTCCGACAAAGCCGTAGAGGCGGCACTCAAGCTGGCCAAGCTTTCGGGTGCGCACGTTACCGCCTTCCATGCGGTCGAACCCTATCCCTTGCAAGGGGCCTACGCGGCCGAAGCCAGCGGGGTGGCCGAGTTGCAGCCGGAAATTTTCGCCGAACGCAGCGAAGAATACGCGAAACGCGTGCTGGCTGCGTTCGCGGCTGCCGCGGCCGCGGCAAACGTACAATGCTCGACGGCCTATGCTACCAGCCGCTCCGCGTCGCAGGCGATAATCGAAAAGGCCAACCAGGAAAAATGCGATCTTATCGTCATGGCCTCGCACGGCAGACGCGGCCTGGAAGGTTTTTTGCTGGGAAGCGAAACCCAGAAAGTCCTGACCCATTCCACGATCCCGGTGCTGGTCTATCGCTGACTGGGAGTGGCCAGAAAAAGAAGGGCGGGGAAACCCGCCCTTTTTTCATTTTGCTCACTATCGGGCCACTGCGGCGGCCCTACGGCTCACACCTAGCCTCCGGCGCGCCTATTTCCCGCCGGCTCTGGGATCGTCGGTGTAGCCCAGATCCTTCCAGTCCAGGCGGCCGTTCTTGCCATGGCAGTTATTGCACGTCAGCGCCTCGGCTTTGGGCGCGACCATATGCGTCACGTTCCAGTACATGTCGGTGGGCGCGAACGCGTACTGGCCGCTGTATTCCAGGCCCGCCGCTTTCATGCCGTCGGCAATCGCTTTGTTCCAGTCCCAATGCTTCCAGTAACCGCCCCACAGGTTGGGCACCGCGAACACTTTGTTGACGGAATCGTAAGGCTGCTTGCCTTCCATGAGCTTGAACGGCGTAATCTTCGCCGCCTTGTCCTTGCGGTCACCGCGCGGGTAACTGAGGTGCGTGATCTTGGTCGGATCCATTTTGTTGCCGAGGAGATAGCGATCGCCGGAGCCGTTGAACCACTTGTAAGTCGGCCGCACGTCCTTCGCCCACTTGAAGTCGCCCTTCTGCTTGTCATAGAGCGGCAGACCGTACTGGTCTTTCGCAATCGGGCCGTCCCGGCCGGCGGTCGACCAATCCCACCAGATCTTGGTCGGCAGCCCTCGCGAGAACGTCGGAATGTGACAGGTCTGGCAGGCGACCTTCTCGGCATGCTTGTTCAACAGCGTATCCTTCTTGTGCGGCGTGCCCGCATGGCAGTCGGCGCAGCTCAGCGTGGTGCCACCGCCCATGGCCGAAACCGACAGCGCCTTGCCGGGAATCACGTGCTTTACCGCCTTGTGACAGGCACCGCAGACCATGTTGGCGCCGTCCACCGCCATGTGTACATCGGTCATGGTCTCGGGCGCGCCCACTGAGCTGTCAAGATCGCCGTGCTTGATGTGATCGCCGCCGCCGCCGTAGAAATGACAGGCGCCGCAGTTCGCGCGGCCGGTCGGGCCTACACTCCTGGCAATTTTTTCGAGATTCACCGCTTTCCAGATCTTGCCGGATTTGGGCGGAAATTCCGTGTCCTCATAGGCCGGATTGCCCGATGCCGCCGGCAACTTCTTGTAGCTGCCGGTGGTGTCGTGACAGATTAGGCAGTCGATGTTTTCCGCCTTGCCGAAGTCGAAAGAATTGTCCTTCCAACCGTAGCCCGCATGGCAGCTGGTGCAACGCGGATTATTGCTCGGCAGCGCAATACAAAAATTGTTGACCGCGTTCTTCTTCCCCAGATCCACCTTGCCGCTTCCCGGGACTTCCTGGTTTAGGTTCCAGGTCCAATGCCGGGTCTTCATGAAATCCTTGGCCTGTTGCTCGTGGCATTGCAGACAGGCCTTGGTCACATCCGGCCCGGTCTTGAACGGACCCTTAACCAGGCTGGCATGGTCTTGCGCCGCGACTACCGCGCCGGCAAAGACGAGCCCCCCGCCCCCGCCAGAGCCAATATCGCTCGAATGATTCGCTTCACTGTTTTGTCTCCTTGCGTTGTTTGACGAGATGAGAAATGCATGGACAACTTTGCCAGTCGATTGACGCATAGATTTGACAATTCTCAAGAAAATGGCGTTTCCGAGCCCTTAATCTGGCATCCATACGAAGGCGAATTGGCAATCGTATTCTTGATTCGTTCAATTAACCATTGCGATGCCGCGCATATCTGATTCTTTCTTTGGCATTTTTACCGGCTGCGGCGACACAGCCTACATGCGTTCGTACGCATATGTTGATGCACATCAATACTCGTTTCTGTTTCTGGCGCTAAACTGAATAATGCCTGTCGCTCCCCGTTGACTGACTCGCTGCAGGAGCCTTCATAGGCGCCTTTACCAAAGGAGAATGGAACAATGCGCACTGGAATAGCCATGGCGGCCCTGCTGGCCTCCATACTTCTCGCCCCTACGCTGCTTGCCGCGCCCGATCCGGACTCGGCCAAACTGCTGAAATCCACCGCCGATCACACCAAGTTCAAGGCGCTGCAGCAGGAATTCGGCTCGGGACCGGAAGTCACGAAGGCCTGCCTCACTTGCCATACAGAGGCGGCGAAGCAGCTGCATAAGACTCTGCACTGGAAGTGGGAACACAAGAGCCCGGAGGGCCAGATCCTGGGCAAGAAGCATGTCATCAACAATTACTGCACCTCGGTGCTATCCAATCAGAGCAACTGCAGTACCTGCCACATTGGTTACGGCTTTAAGGACAAGTCATTCGACTTCACTTCGGAAGTCAATGTCGACTGCCTGATCTGCCACGACACTACCGGCAGCTACCGCAAGCAGTCGGGCCTGGCCGGCAACGTCGTCACCAAGCCGATGGAGTATCCGCCCGGCTCGGGCAAAATGGTCAAGCCGATCGATTTGCAGAAGATCGCTCAGGCGGTCGGTATGACCAGCCGCGACACTTGCGGCGCCTGCCATTTCTACGGCGGCGGCGGCGACGGGGTCAAGCACGGCGACATGGACAGCTCACTCGCATCGCCAGAAAGGGAAGTCGATGTGCACATGGACTCAATCGGGCTCAATTTCGCCTGCGCCACCTGCCACCTGACCAGAGGCCACCAGGTGCCCGGCAGCCGCTACGCGCCGACCGCGCAGGACAAGGGCGGCCCGCATATGCGCGGCACGGAGTACAAGACCAGCCCGGCCACCTGCCAGTCCTGCCACGGCCAGGCACCACACAAGACGATCGCGATGATGAACGATCACACCAGCAAAGTGGCCTGCCAGACCTGCCACATCCCGGCCTACGCGCGCGGCGGCGTCAGCACCAAAATGAACTGGGACTGGTCCACGGCCGGCAAGTTGGGGCCGGATGGCAAGCAGCTGATCATCAAGGATAAGAAGGGCCATGATACCTATACCGCTGCCAAAGGCAGCTTCGTACTGGGCGAGAACGTCGCGCCTGACTATATGTGGTTCAACGGTAAGGTACGGTACACGCTGCTTGGCGACAAAATCGAAAAAAGCGACAAACCGGTACAGATAAACCACTTCTACGGCAGCCGCAGTGACGGAAAGTCGCTGATATGGCCGGTCAAAATAATGCGCGGCAAACAGGCTTTTGACCCGGTGAACAAGACCCTGATCGTGGTGCACCAGTATGGCGAGGACGATGCCGCTTTTTCCCGCCATTTAAATTGGCAGAAGGCCGCAGCCGCCGGCATGGCCTACGTCGGCGCGCCGTTTTCGGGCAAGGTGGATTTTATCGCGACCGAAAGCTACTGGCCCATCACTCACATGGTCGCGCCGGCCAAGAACGCATTGAGCTGCCAGGACTGCCACGGCAAGGACGGCAGGATGAACTGGAAGGCGCTGGGCTATGCAGGCGATCCCATGTCCGCAAAGAAATAGGCTCGCGGAACGATCGCAGCGAAATGCAGGGAATCGAGGTACAGAATCAATACTTGCAAGGAGAGTCGTCATGACCAAGAAACCATCCCCCATCAGCATTCTGTCGCTGTGCCTGATTGGCGGCAGCCTGATCGCGAGCGCCGCCTACGCCGCCGACGCTGACTGGAAGCGCGGGCGCATCTATTATCGGTACGTGTGCACCGCCTGCCACACGACCGAATTGAAGAAAGCCATCGGGCCCAACGAAAAGACCAAGGCGGAATGGGCGGCCTTCATCCAGGCCGACAAGCACGGCAAGAACACGGTCACGCACTATTTCAGCAAGCAGTTTCGCGACAGCATCAAGGCCAGCAACAAGGCGGCGTCGAAGTTCGATGCGGTGGCGGAGAAAGACCTACTTGCGGACGTCAAGGCCTACGTCAACAAGTCCGCCAAGGACGGCGACGCGCCGGCAGGGTGTGGCTAAAATGAGCGAAGGAGCACTCTGGCGCAACGGCTTCAAGGAAGATTACGAGCGCATTTTCGTCGAACCGTGGTCGCCCTACGTGGGCGCCGTCCTGCTGGTGATGGTCATACTCGGGCTGATGATGAGCGGCCTGTTCTGGGGCGTAGTCGGCGGCATCAGGCTGTGGGGCGACTGGCTCAACAGCGCAATCGGCCTGGGCCAGGCGCTGAAAATCGGTGCCGAGCTCGAAAACCCGCTGATGCACCGCATATCGCTGACGAATATTACGCTGCTGAGCGGGGCGTTCGCCGCGGCATTGATGTCGCGCCAATTCGGCATCAGTCGCGCGCCAAAACTGGAATACGTCTGGGGCGCGCTCGGCGGTATCCTGATGGGCATCGGCGCCACGCTGGCAGGCGGCTGCACCACAGGCGGCTTCTTCACGCCGGCAGTGCATTCCTCGCCGGCCGCATGGGTAATGGCGCTGGGCCTCATGGCCGGCGCCGCGATCGGTCTGAAGCTCCTGCTCTGGACGCTGGAAAACATCAGTTGGGGCATGCAGGCCCCCGCGTCGGGCAAACCTTCGTCACGCGCATACTATCCGCTGATCGGCATACTCATCGTCGCAGCCATTGTCACCTGGACCTCCATCTGGGCTCAGGCTGCAGACGAAAAAATTGCCGGCCGCGCTATCCTCGTGATCGGCGGCTTTGCCCTGGGGTTCATCCTGCACCGCTCGCGCCTGTGCTTCGCGCGCGGCTTTCGCGAGCCTTTCATGACGGCAGAGGGTGACATGACCAAGGCGCTGATCCTGGCGCTGGCACTCGCCATTCCGCTGGCCTCGCTGCTGTTCCAGAAGAAAATGATCGATCCTTATATCGCCATTCCGGCAACTTTCTGGGCCGGCTCGCTATTCGGTGGCTTGATCTTCGGCATAGGCATGATCTTCGCCGGCGGCTGCGCCACGGGATCCATGTGGCGCGCCGCCGAGGGAAATCTCAAGCTCTGGGTAGCGCTCGCCTTCTTCGCCTGGAGCACCTCGACGTTCTCCGGCATCTTGCACCACTGGGACGTGATGACACGCGATGTGAATCTCGACGGCATCGATTTTACCAAGGTCGGCGTGCAAGCCTATCTGCCCGACATGCTGGGCGGTTGGGGATGGGCCCTTCTGGTCGGATTAGGCTTTCTGCTGCTCTGGTATCTCTTGGTCCGCTACAACGAATCGACCGAAAAATTCACCGTTCTGTAAGGTCTTATTTCATCATCAAAAAAAGTACCTTGAGTTGACCGAACGAATCCGGCATCACGCCGCGCGCGGTTTCCGCTACGCCGGTGGCATTGGGCGAAGCAGGTGCTTGAGGGCATGACGGCCGAGCGAAGCGCCCGCCTCGGCCGCCGCCATCAGCACGCTGGTTTTTGCACAATTTTCAATTCAAATTCGACAGGAGCAATAACGTGAACTATGACAAGGAACTCGACGCGCGCGGCCTGAACTGCCCGCTGCCCATCCTGCGTTCGAAGAAGGCTCTGACGGACATGAGCTCCGGCCAGGTGCTGCGCGTCCTCTCCACCGACCCCGGGTCGGTCAAGGATTTCGGCGCCTTCGCCAAGCAGACAGGCAACGAGTTGCTGAGCAGCACCGAGAACGACAAGGTATTCGAGTTTTTCCTCAAGCGGAAATAGGCTCTGTTCCGCATTTAGACCAAAATTCCGCCCTGCCGGGCGATCAGGTCGCGCGCTTTTTCTGCTTCGCTTGCGGCATCAGCCGGAGCAGATTGCCACGCAGCGGTTTCCTGTCGTCGAGTTGCGCGGCGATGCGGTTGCACACCCGGCGGCAGATATCCACCATGTCCGCATCGGCGGCGCGGTAGAACACCTGATTGCCTTCTTTGCGCCGCGCAAGCACGCCGCTGCGGTGCATCAGATTCAGGTGGCGCGAAACATTCGTCTGCGTCGCGCCGATTTCGTCGACGATCTGCGTAACGGTCTTTTCCTGTTCGCAGATGACGTGCATGATGCGCAGGCGCGTCGGCTCGGAAAGCACGCTGAAAACCGAGGCGACGGTGTCAAAGGCATGATCGAGTTCTTCCACTTCTTCTCCATTGGTTCTCTGTATAACTATAGAGGCAGTTGCGCATATAATCAATCATCGAGCCGGCTAAGTATCACGGCCGTTTGATTCCATCGCACGGCGCATTGAGCAGGCCTCTTTTTTGTACGCCGGTGCGGCAAAAAGCCCGCCTTGATACACTAGGCTACAAAGTTCCTGCACACGGTGAAGGCCGGCGGCTATAAATGACCCTATGGACAAGCCAGACCATATCCTGATCGTCGACGACGACGCCGAGATTCGCAGCCTGCTGGGGGAATACCTGCGCAAGAACGGCTATACGGCGGGCCTGGTGGCCGATGGCAAGGCGATGTGGACAGCGCTTGCGCGCGGCAAGGTCGATTTGATCGTGCTCGACCTGATGCTCCCGGGCGAGGACGGGCTGAGCTTGTGCCGCAAACTGCGCGCCGACGCCGACACTCCGGTCATCATGCTCACCGCGCGCGGCGAAGAGACCGATCGCATCGTCGGCCTCGAAATGGGCGCGGACGATTACCTTGCAAAACCCTTCAGCCCGCGGGAATTGCTCGCGCGCATCA
>CAKKSJ010000144.1 GCA_919902965.1 Burkholderiales bacterium | reverse complement strand
GCGCCGTGAACCAGTTCACGCCGGGCTGCAAGTAGTTTCGCAAACTTCGTATCCAAATGTAAGTTCTGCATCTCTTTGTAAGTCCGTTGGACGCGATGATCCGGGCCGGGTTTAATGAATGAGAAAGCTATATTCATACCAGGAGCCTGCCATGGAATCACTGCTGATTTACCTGATCGTTCTGCTCTCGGTCGCCGTCTGCGCACTTGCCGGATTCTGGTTCTACCGAACTGCCCGGGAGCACAAGCAAAACCCCATGCCGCGGATTGCGCCGGAGACTGGGCGTCACGCAGCCAGAAACATCGCCTGGGATCGCGCGGTGCGGGCTGCACGCAACAGGAACCGGTAGTAGCGCAACTTCGGGTTCAGAGACGAATTAGTCCTCGGTCAATTTGTCAATGACCCCGATTGCTCCGCTAGGCGTGCGATTGCATGCGCAAGCTGCCTGAAACTCCCTCTCCGGTCGCGGTCACGGGGCCGAATCCGTTGTTGCTGCGATAGGGCGGCCTCCTGCAAACAGTTCGAGGCGCGCGCTCAGGCGGGCTGGCGCTTGCTCAGGCGTTCGAGGATGTCTGCGGGGATGAAGTTGACCAGCTCGGTTTTGTCGGCTTCGACCAGCTCGACGTAGCGCTGGACGACGTCGGCGGGGTCGAGCTGGCCGACGGTGATGCGCTGCACCAGCGAGTCCATGATCGCCACCTCCTCGGGGTCGGCGCTGTTGCGATCGAACCAGTCGCCCGGATCATTGGCCATGCGGTCGTTGAAGCCGGTGGCATATGGGCCCGGGTTGATGAGCGCGACGTCGATGCCGAACGGCGCCAGTTCGTTGCGCAGCACGCCCCCCATTGCCTGCAGCGCGTGCTTGGTCATCGCATACGGACCCGAGCCGATGCCGGCGCGAACGCCGGCGATCGACGACACGATCAGGATGCGGCCGGCGCGCCTGCGCTTCATCGCCGCCGCAACACGCTGGGTGACGGCGAAGGTGCCGAAGACATTGACCTCGAACACCGCGCGCAGCCGCTCCATGGGAATGCTGGCGAGGGGGCCGGTCTGGCCGCGGCCGGCATTGGCGATGAACACGTCGAGGTCCCACTGGTCGAGCGTGGCCACATCGTCCGGCTTGGTGATGTCGAGCCTGGCGACCGTCAACTCCGGGTGGGCGGCCGCGAGTTCGGCGGCCTGAGCATCGGTCTCGACTGTGGCGATGACGCTGTGGCCGCGCCCGGCGAGTTGCACCGCGGCGTCGTGGCCGAAGCCGCTACCGGCGCCGGTGATGAGTACGGTTTTCGGCATGGGTTTCTCCTCTATGGTCAGGCGATGTTAGTTGCTTCGCAGCGCAAGGACGGCTGAAAGTCTAGCTGGATTCGCCGTCCTCGCCTGCGTCTTTTTCGTCTTCCCAGTCATAGTGTTTGCGCGGCGGAATGTCCAGGCGACGCAGCGCGATCGCCAGCGCCAGGCCGATCAGCGCGGCCGCCAGATGGGTTTCCCAGGAAACCCCGG
>CAKKSJ010000143.1 GCA_919902965.1 Burkholderiales bacterium | reverse complement strand
GACCGCCTTCGCCTTCTCCGACGACATCAGCCTGGCGGCGCTGGAAGATGCGGCAAGCGCCACGCGCGCGATTGCCCGGCGCGGCCAGAACGGCCGCGTTCGCGCGCACGGTCGCGCGGCTGCAGCGCGGCGCGGCGCCGGGCGCGACCTGTACCGGCCTTCGGATCCGCTCGCGTCTTTGGCGGACGCGGACAAAGTGCGCCTGCTCGAGCGGCTCGAGGGGCAGGCGCGCGCGCTCGATGCGCGTGTGGTACAGGTGATGGCGGGGCTCGCGGGCGAGTACGAAGTGGTGCTGGTGGCGCGCTCGGATGGCCTGATGGCGGCCGACGTACGTCCTTTGGTGCGTCTGTCGATCACCGTGATCGTGGAAGAAAACGGCAGGCGTGAGCAGGGCAGCGCCGGCGGCGGCGGTCGTTTCGACTACGCCTATTTTGACGACGCACGCCTGCGCCAGTACGCCGGCATTGCGGTCGACCAGGCGGTGGTGAATCTGCGCGCGCAAGCGGCGCCTGCGGGCAGCATGACCGTGGTGCTGGGGCCGGGCTGGCCGGGAATATTGCTGCACGAGGCGATCGGCCACGGCCTGGAGGGCGACTTCAACCGCAAGGGCAGTTCGGCTTTCTCCGGCCGGGTCGGCGAGCGCGTTGCCGCCAAGGGCGTCACCGTGGTCGACGACGGCACCATCCCCGACCGGCGCGGGTCGCTGAATGTCGATGACGAGGGCAATGCCAGCCAGCGCACGGTGCTGATCGAGGACGGTATCCTGCGCGGTTATATGCAGGACAGCCTGAATGCGCGCTTGATGGGCGTGCCGGTGACAGGCAACGGTCGGCGCGAGTCCTACGCCCATACGACGCTGCCACGCATGACCAATACCTATATGCTCAATGGCGCGCTCGACCCCAGGGAAATCATCGCCTCGGTCAAGCACGGCCTGTACGCAGTCAACTTCGGCGGCGGGCAGGTGGACATTACCAGCGGCCGGTTCGTTTTCTCCGCCTCCGAAGCCTATATGATCGAGGACGGCAAGCTCAGCTACCCGGTGAAAGGCGCCACCCTCATCGGCAACGGCCCGGATGCGCTCAAGCGCGTCAAGATGATCGGCAGCGACATGCGCCTGGACACCGGCGTCGGCACCTGCGGCAAGGAAGGACAGAGCGTGCCGGTGGGTGTGGGGCAACCCACGCTCAGGATCGACGGCCTCACCGTAGGTGGAACCGCCTAGGGTTTTGTCCAAGATCGCCGATTGCGTACGGACGTGGTTTTCGTCCGTGCGCAATCGGTGATCCGCGCGGACGGGCCGCCGGCCGCGCAAGTGCGGACACGAAGTTCGAAACCTGCTCCGCCTTCCGGCTTGGCGCGAATCGATCGAGTCCGCTAGGGTTCGATCCAGTTCTTTGATCGTTCCAGCGCGCGCGTCCAGCCGGACATGCGCGCCTGTGCGTCGGCCCGGCTCATGGCAGGTTCGAAGCGGCGCCCCACAGCCCACTGGCGGCTGATCGCGGCGGTATTCTTCCACACGCCTGTAGCCAGCCCCGCCAGATAGGCCGCGCCGAGCGCAGTGGTCTCCAGCACCTTGGGACGCAACACCGGCACGCCCAGAATGTCAGCCTGGAACTGCATCAAGGTGTCATTGGTGGCGGCGCCGCCGTCCACGCGCAGTTCCTGCAAACGGATGCCGGCGTCTTTTTGCATGGCCTGCAGCAATTCTGCCGACTGGAAGGCGATGGCCTCGAGCGCCGCACGCGCGATGTGCGCGCGCGTGGTACCGCGCGTAAGGCCGAGCATGGTGCCGCGCGCGTACGCGTCCCAGTGCGGCGCGCCCAGGCCGGCGAAGGCCGGCACCAGATAGACGCCGCCCGCATCCTCCACGCTCGCGGCCAGCGCTTCGATTTCGTCTGATGAGCGGATGAAGCCCAGGCCGTCGCGCAGCCACTGCACCACCGCGCCGGCGATGAACACGCCGCCCTCGAGCGCGTACTGCGGTTTGGTACCGCGTTGCGCGCAGCGGGTAGTGAGCAGGCCGTGTTTGGAGGGCACTGCCTTGGCGCCGGTGTTGAGCAGCAAAAAGCAGCCGGTGCCGTAGGTATTCTTGGCCATCCCGGGCGCATGGCAGGCCTGGCCGAAAAGCGCTGCCTGCTGGTCGCCAGCGATGCCTGCAATGGCGATCGGCGCGCCGAACATGCTTTTTGCGCTCTCGCCGTAGACCCGGGACGAAGGCAGCACGCGCGGCAACAGGGAGCGCGGAATCCCGAACAGCGCAAGCAATTTCTCGTCCCACTCGCCCGCATGGATGTCGTAGAGCATGGTGCGCGCCGCGTTGGAGACATCGGTGATGTGCAGACTGCCCCCCGATAGTTTCCACGCGAGCCAGCTGTCGACGGTGCCAAAGGCGAGTTCGCCGCGCTCCGCGTGCAATCTCAGTCCCGGTACGCTGTCCAGCAACCACGCAAGCTTGGTCGCGGAAAAATACGGGTCGATCACCAGCCCGGTCTTGCTGCGCACGATATTTGTCTTGCCGCGCCGTTTCAAGCCGGCGCAGGCGTCGGCGGTGCGCCGGTCCTGCCAGACGATGGCATTGTGCACCGGCTGGCCGGACTTGCGCTCCCAGACGATGACCGTCTCGCGCTGGTTGGCGATACCCAGCGCCGTAATGTCCGCCGCTTTCAGCCCTGCCTGCGCGAGCGCGCGCCGGGCGACGCCGAGTTGCGATGCCCAGATTTCCTCGGGATCGTGCTCCACCCATCCCGGGTGGGGATAAATCTGGCGGAATTCCATTTGCGCCTGCGCGCGCACGCTGCCGTCTTCGGCAAACAGGATGGCGCGGGAACTGGTCGTGCCCTGGTCGAGCGCGAGGATGTGCTTCATGTCCGGAATTGCTTCATGTTCGGATTTGCTTCATGTTCGTGTGTATCCCCGTTGGCGGATATACGCGATTCTAAATGAGTAGGCGGGTAAGGTGAACCCGGGGACATTCCGCAGCGGCATGGGCAGGTATCCAGCCTATCGGCTTATTGTCCAGCGCATCCGGGGCAGGTGATTGTGGTACCATTTGCAGCTTGTTTCGATGATATTTTCACGTCTGCAATGCCGTTGTCCGCAAACCCCGTCTCCCGCATACGCAAACACAGCCGCAGCATCCGCTTCGAAGGCTATGCGCGCGCGGACGGTTTGTGGGACATCGAAGCCCATCTTACCGATATCAAGCCCGACGACTATCTGCTTGCTCCCGGCGTGCGCCCGGCCGGCAGCCCGGTGCACGAGATGTGGGTCCGTCTCACCATAGACCGGCGCATGAATGTGATCCAGGCCGAGGCCAGCACCGACGCCATGCCCTACCCCCCGTATTGCGCGGCGATCGCGCCGGATTACGCGGCGCTGGCAGGGCTGAACCTGATGCGCGGATTTCGCAAGGCGCTGTACGAGCGTTTTGGCCAGGCGCACGGCTGCACCCATGTGACCGAGTTGCTCGGCCAGTTTCCTTCCGCAGCGATCCAGGTGCTCGCCGGCGAACAGCGTGACAACTACGACGACGGCACCAAGCCGTTTCAGCTCGACCGCTGCCATGCGCTCGACACCCGTGGCGTGGCGGTACGCCTGTACTATCCGCGCTGGCAGCGCGAAGTGAAAACCGGCACTGATTGACCTGGGTCAATGCGCGCGCAGGCCGGTCTCACCGATTATCCCATTGCGATTCAAACAGGAACCGAAAAATGAAAATCCACGAATACCAGGCCAAGGAAGTGCTGCGCAAATACGGCGTGCCTACGCCCAAGGGGGTGCCCTGCTTTTCCGTCGACGAGGCGGTCAAGGCGGCGCAATCCATACCGGGCAAGGTGTGGGTGGTCAAGGCGCAGATTCATGCCGGCGGCCGCGGCAAGGGCGGCGGGGTGAAGCTGGCGAAATCGCCGGACGAGGTGAAATCCTACGCCGGCCAGATTCTGGGCATGCAACTGAAGACGCACCAGACCGGCCCCGAGGGCCAGAAGGTGCGGCGGCTGCTGATCGAAGAGGGCGCCGACATCAAGCGCGAACTCTATGTCGGCTTGGTGGTTGACCGGGTCACGCAGCGGGTGTGCCTGATGGCCTCCAGCGAGGGCGGCATGGACATCGAGGAAGTCGCCGCGAAAACCCCGGAGAAAATCCACAAGGTATTCGTCGA